>JAZRJC010000100.1:0-5002 GCA_045645605.1 Eubacteriales bacterium
AAGCGGGGGTCGAACCCGCACGGTATCGCTACCACTGGATTTTGAGTCCAGCACGTCTGCCAATTCCATCATTTCGGCTCATTATTTCATCAACAAGCAATATTTTACCACAAAAATCCGAAGAAGTCAATAGGTTTTATAGAATTACTCAAATGATTTTTTCGGACAAAACAAAAAAGAAATCTCAAAAATGAAAAAGCAAAGTCAATAATAGTCAAAAAACTTCAAAAAAACGAGATAATCACATGATAAATTCTCCTAATCGTCCTAAATCGGATATAAAAAAACAAATTTGACCTTGTTTGACTTTGACTTTGTTTGACTTTTGCTTTATAATATAATCACAAGGTCAAAGATGGTCAAAAAAACGCTCAAGTGTAAAAAGAAAGGTATGGTGATAGATATGTTAGCAGACAGTATTGCAAAATTGATAGAGGAAATGCTTGATGAAAGAGGAGGCTCTCTTGAGCTTCAAAGAAATGAAATGGCAACAAGGCTCGGATGCGTCCCAAGCCAGATAAGCTACGTTATAACCTCACGCTTCACTCCCGAGAGAGGTTATATTATTGAGAGCCGACGCGGCGGCGGCGGTTGCATTAAAATCGTCAAAAAAGAGATGCACAAAAACGAATATCTGATGCACTTTTTCTATGCTATAGGAGAGAGTATTGACGAGCAGACCTCTATTGCCTATATCCGCAATCTGCTCGAGCATTCCGTCATCTCCGAGCGCGAGGCAAAGCTGATTTCATCGTCAATATCGCAGTCGGCACTTGGCAGCCTGCCCATAAGTATCAGAAATATCGTTCGCGCAGACATATTCCGACATATTATTCTCACCCTTATGAGTTAAAATATATACAAATCTATTTTGAAAGGAAATAAAATTTATGTTATGTGAAAAATGTAATAAAAATAATGCAACACTTTTCTATGAGGAAAATATCAATGGCAAAAAGAGAAAGCTCTCCCTTTGCGAATCCTGTGCTAACGAGCTGAAAAAGAAAGGCGAGCTTTGGTCGGGAGAGGATTTCTTTGAGGATATGATGACAGCATCGCCCTTCCCCACAGGCCACGATAGTCTTTTCGGCAGCCTTTTCGGTCTTCCCGGCGGGCTTTATCAAAAGTCGGAGGAGCGCTGCAGGGTCTGCAATTCAAGCTTTGCGGATTTCAAGAAGAGAGGTAAAGCCGGATGTCCCTCCTGCTATTCGATTTTCGCGGAACAGCTTGAGCCGACTATACGTTCAATTCACGGAAACGCAAAGCACAGCGGAAGATCACCGAAGGCTCTCCGTGCAAAGCATCAAAGAGAGGACGAGTTAAAATCGCTTCGCATTGAACTGAAGGATGCCATATCAACCGAAAATTTTGAAAAAGCAGCTCTTCTTCGTGACAAAATAAAGTCAATCGAGAATCAGAACACAAGCAACGCGTAAACGGGAAAGGAGCAATTATATGGCTTGGTATAACACAGAAGGAAAGGATCTTGACACAGTAATCAGCTCAAGAATCCGATTCGCAAGAAACCTTTCAAGCTACCGCTTCTCGTCCACAATATCGGATGAGGACGCTAAAAAAATAATAAACGAAGTATCAGAGGCAGTTGCAGACAAGGGGTTTGTTGAAATAAGCTTCCGGAATCTTTCTGCCGTCGAGAAAAAATCCTACGTTGAAAAGCATTACGTAAGCCCAGAATTTGCAGTAAAGGAGGGTGCTCACACTCTTCTCTTAAACGAGAGTACGAATACTGCCATAATGCTATGCGAGGAGGACCATATCCGTCTGCAGTGTATTCAGCCGGGGTTCTCGCTTGAAGGAGCGTACAAAACCGCCTGTGCATACGACGACGAAATCGATGAGAAGCTTGATATTGCCTATGACGAAAAGCTTGGTTACTTAACAAGCTGTCCGACAAATTTAGGTACAGGCATGAGAGCGTCCGTCATGATGTTTTTGCCGATGCTCACAATGACGGGAAAGATCTCGTCCTTGGCGGCACAGCTATCAAAAATCGGCCTTACTATGAGAGGCCTATATGGCGAGGGGTCTCAAAGCAAGGCGGCTATCTACCAGATTTCAAATCAGGTAACTCTTGGCATAACAGAGGAAGACACGATAAAAAAATTGATCGAAATAGTGACAGGCATAAGCGATAAGGAAAGAACCTTGCGAGGTGCGCTTGACGGAGACCTCAAAAACCGCCTATATGATAAAATTCTGCGCTCCGAGGGAATTATGAAGCACGCTTATATGCTCTCAAGCAGCGAATTTGCAGAGCTTTTCGCAAGCGTACGTTTAGGTATTTCGCTTGGAATTATAAAAGAGACAGATTACACAAAGTCAGACGAGCTTTTCGTTCTTCTTCAGCCTGCTACCCTTATGCAGAGCCTTAAAGCCCTGCCAAAGAACGAGGTAGAGCGTGACATAGCGCGCGCCCAAAAATTAAAAGAGCTCCTTGGCTGTAAATAATTTAAAAAATTTAGAAAGGAAGCTTTTGCACGTCAAAAGCCGTGGTTATAAATATGAACCGTTTTACACCAAAAGCACAAATTACCCTTAACCGTGCGTTGACATTGGCACGTGAAATGGGACACACATACGTTGGATCAGAGCATCTGCTTCTTGCCTTTATTTCGGAAGAGGACTGTGCCGCCGCAAAGCTTCTCTCAAAGTACGGAATAACAGAGGATAAGGTTCGCGAGGCTATTTCCGAGACAGTTGGCATAGGGCACGAAAGCTACGTGACCTCAGCCGATATGACCCCCAGAACGAAAAGAATTATCGAGGGGGCGGCATACGAGGCTATGCGCCGCTCAAGCGACGGGATAGGAACAGAGCATCTGCTCTCGGCTCTCGCGTCAGAATCAGATTGCGTCGGAGCAAAAATCATCGAGGAGCTTGGTTGCGATATAGGTGAGCTACACCGTGATATCTCCGAATATCTGAGCGAAACGTCAAGCAATTCAACACGCAATTCACATTCTCAAGCAGAAAACCTGAAGGGTGCTCCGCCAAAAAAATCAGACGTCAATGGTGCGCCCACCATTTCAAAATACGGAAGAGATCTGACCTCCCTTGCAAAGGAAGGAAAAATCGACCCTATTATCGGCAGAGATAAGGAAACCGAAAGAGTTATTCAGATCCTCTCGCGAAGAACGAAAAACAACCCCTGCCTTATCGGTGAGCCGGGTGTCGGAAAGACCGCAGTCATTGAAGGACTTGCGCAAAAAATCGTTGACGGCAACGTTCCCGAAACGCTCAAGGACAAAATCATTATCGCTCTTGATATTCCCGGTATGATCGCCGGCGCAAAATACCGCGGAGAATTTGAAGAACGTCTGAAGGGAGTTATGGAGGAGATCTCAAAGAACACCTCTATTATCCTGTTTATCGACGAAATCCATACTATAATAGGAGCAGGTGCCGCCGAGGGTGCTGTTGACGCAGCAAATATTCTGAAGCCCTCGCTTGCAAGAGGCGAGATGCAGGTGATCGGTGCTACAACTATCTCGGAATACAGAAAGCACATTGAGAAGGACGCCGCACTTGAGAGAAGATTTCAATCCGTGCTTGTAAATGAGCCAACCGAAGAGGAATCTATTGAGATCATAAAAGGGCTTCGTGAAAAATACGAGGCTCACCACAAGCTGAAAATCTCGGATGACGCTATAGGTGCCGCCGTTTCTCTCTCCGCAAGATATATCCAAGACAGATTTTTACCCGATAAAGCCATTGACTTGGTTGATGAGGCTGCCTCAAAAATCAGGATCACAGCCTTTACCTCTCCCCCGTCTCTCAAGGATACCGAGGAGGAGCTTAAACGGCTTCTGGCAGACAAGGAGAAGGCTATCGAGGCACAGGACTTTGAGCTTGCGGCAAGTCTTCGCGATAAAGAAAAGGCTATCTCCGCCGAGCTTGACATAAAGAAAGAAGAATGGAAAAAGAAAAACGAAAATGCGACGCATACGGTTGAATCCGCTGATATCGCTGACGTTGTAACTCAATGGACGGGGATTCCCGTAAACAAGCTTTTGGAGGAGGAGAGCGAAAGGCTGCTTTCTCTTGACCGTGCTCTCAAGTCAAAGGTAATAGGTCAGGACCGCGCAATCGATGCAATATCAAGGGCGATAAGACGCGGAAGAACAGGGCTTAAGGACCCACGCCGTCCGATAGGCTCCTTTATCTTCATTGGCCCGACCGGTGTTGGTAAAACCGAGCTTACAAAGGCACTTTCAGAGGAAATGTTCGGAGACGCAAATTCAATGATACGCCTCGATATGTCCGAATATATGGAGAAGCACAGCGTTTCAAAGCTGATAGGCTCACCTCCCGGATACGTTGGATTTGAGGAGGGCGGTCAGCTGACCGAGAAGATACGCCGCCACCCATATTCGGTTGTCCTTTTTGACGAAATCGAAAAGGCTCACCCCGACGTTTTCAATATTATGCTTCAGGTTCTTGAGGATGGTATTCTTACCGACTCACAGGGCAGACGCGTCGATTTCAAAAACGCTATTATCATTATGACCTCAAATGCAGGTGCGTCAAGTGTTAGCGGGACAAGTAAGCCTCTCGGCTTTGCAAGCTCAAATTCAAGCTCCGAGAGGGCTGCGCTTGTCATAGCACCGCACGTGCCCGCCTTTTCAAGCACCGAGCAGGTTCTTGCGTAAGTATACTGTGCGTAAGGACCTGTGTTTCCGTCGAAGGAAAGAGCGTCCTCCATCATAAAGTTTATGTCTCTTATGCGGTTGTTGGAGAGGTAGTAGAACACTATCGCGCCAACGCCGACTTTTTCTGCAATAGCGCGGCATTCATCCTCGTCGGGGTGCTTTTCCTTCGCTATTTCATAAACTCTTGCAATCGCCTCTGCAAAGAGGTCCTTTAAAAGGATAACGTTGCCCGTTCTCGTTGCAAGCTTCGCACCATTGATGCTGACCGTGCCGTAAGGAACGTGGACGAGCCCGTCGAACCAATCGTAGCCCATAAGCTCAACGACCTTGAA
>JAZRJC010000101.1:0-2349 GCA_045645605.1 Eubacteriales bacterium
CTTCTTCACAAATATATCCCCCTGTCAAATCTTGAGATCTCTACCTATAAAGACGGGAAAAGTGTAACGGCTGTTACACTTTTCCCGAAACTTTTCCAATAACTGTTATCGTGCGGACTGCACCGCGATTTTATCAAGCGAATCTACGTGTTGGTCCGACACTGAACACATAGGGTACCTTGCCGCCGACTCCGTCGGCATCCTCCTAAACGACAGTCACCTCATAAACGTAAGTGTCTTGTCTGTTGATATTGAAGAACTTTCCGCCTCTCGCCTCGACCGTCTACGCAGACCCATCCAAGTCGTCAGAATCCTCCGTTTTAATGTTCCGACGGCGGAAGCACGCTCTCATCGTAATACCCCTAACGGTCTCCGACGCAGAAATAGTAATCCACCGAACCTCCGACACCGTTGACCTTTTCCCACGAAGCACTCAAAGAGTAAACGTAACAGCCACTGGTGTTAAGAGGGAAAATTATTCCGTCGTCCGTAACGTACGTATCGACATCATAATAAAAATCACGTTCTTTGAAATTTTCAATACTCCAACGGGTTATGTGGATCGTCGGGTTTCCGGGAAAATCAAAGGCAAGTTTTCCGTATACCATCCCCGGTTCTCCGTAAAAATCGGCAGTGGAAATATACGGGACCACGTCAAAGAAATCGTCGGAATACGGGTGGTCGCTGTCGGCAATTACTCCACCACCGTCTCTCTCGTACCAATGAAAGCTGCCGTTGATCGCCTCGGCCTTGTCGCCCGGAACAAACACGGTCAAAATAGGTGCCTCAGACCAATAAGCAAACTCCGAAACGTATATTCCCGCATAAACGGCGTCAAAGGAAGTGCAGTTTTTAATATCCTCCCTTTTCACTTCAGCCGTCATGAGCCAGCCCGACATATCAGCGGTATAGGCTTCAGGGTCGTTTCTTTGAATAATTTCGACAAGAAGCTCACCGTCGTCAACGCTGACACGCCCCACGTTGTACCTAAAAGAGCCACTACTCGCTTCCATATATGCCACCAAGAGAATCTTTTCCTCAAAAAAATCGGCGTTGCAATGGTCGGTGGCGTAAGCGAATCCCACGAACGTATCGTACGACGCCTGCATGGAATAAACGTCGCCATAGTCTGAAACAAACTTTTTAAGAGCCTCCTCGCTGTCGATCATGTAGAGCGGCAAGTGAGTTTTTGAATCATTCTTTTTGAACGCCTCTGCGTTAACGATCCCCTGCATTATTTTTTCATCTTCCGTCCAGTTTGCCCAAGAGCTATAAGAACGGTTACTCACACGTCCGATTTTGGGAACATCCGTTTCGTCAGCGGGAGCTTCGGTAGACTCACCGTCGGGCGTCTCGGTCATTTCACCGCCGCTTATCAGCGGCGTCTTATCATCAAGGGACGGTTTTTCTGCGCACGACGCAAAAAGAAGAACCAAAGCAGCTAAAAGTATCAGTATTTTCTTCATAACAGACCTCCTGTTTTTGTAAAATAATATCTCTACCTATAAAGACGGAGAAATCGCGAGAATGTTACATTTTTCTGCCAAACCAGAGCGACCGTCAGTTTATGATTATTTCGGGAAAAATAATAGATAATTTTAGAAATCCATTGCTATTCCAAACGCCGAGCAGAGCGTCATTTACACACTCTTCCGCATCCTCTCTGCTGTGCAGTATGTTATATGAAAGCGAATACGCAAGTCTGCCGTATTTTTCCGCCATATATTTTATTGCATTCTCCGTACGGGAAAGAAATAACCTTATTATCTCCCTGTCTTCCCGTGTTTCTTTTAAGGTGTCACTTTTCAAGATGGGTCTCCTTTCTTCGAGGTCTCTCCGAAATATCCTCTAAACAATAAGTAAGCTCCGAACGGCAAACATAACATTTTTATTTCGGTCTCGATATCAACAACCATAGAAGGCTGTCGCAAACTCGCTGTCTTCAAGAATAACTGTCTTAATAGGCTTGTATTCTCCGTCAACAAGCTCCATATAAAATTCTACTTTCCTTGACGGGACGAACTTTGAATGATCCGCCCAGAACTGCATCGTGACAACTGTTATGCCTTCAGAAGAGACTTCCTCTGAGATTACCGACAAAACGGGTGAAAAGCCTCCTCTTCCAAGCATAGCATAACCGTCGTCGAGCTTCAATATCTTATCATCATCAAAAATAAGCTCATCGCCACTTACTCCAAGGTATTTTTCAGCATATGCTTTTATCTCTTCCTCGGTCCTTGAACCGTAACCTCCAGATATGTAATCAAGACGCCCTATTATGAAATCGCAAAGGCCGAAGGAACGAAGCCCCTCTTTCTTCACAGATTCAAAATCTCTGTCAGAGCCAAC
>JAZRJC010000102.1:0-18787 GCA_045645605.1 Eubacteriales bacterium
ACGAATCATAAAGAAATAGAGAATAACGAGCATTACTGCTATCATAATAAGAGACCCTGCAGAGCCTAAAAGACCACCCTGCTGTGTGCCGTCTGCGGCATTCAAAAACTGTAACATAATATTTACCTCCTGTATATAATACAGATATTATACAGCAAAAAGCCGTATATTGCAATAGCATTTTTGCTTTTTTAGAAAAAATTAACAATATTATAAGGTGTGCTTTGAGCGAGAAGTGTTTGCTTTGCCGATACCGACTATTGCTTCATTTTGCCGATAGCTTCCTTTATCTCGCTCATGCTATATCCGTAACGAACAAGGGACGCTATTATTTTGCGCACGTCATTCGGATCGCTTGGCAATTCATCGTATTTTGAGAGGAGCAGGTCATAACACGCGTCGGCAAAGTCATATTCCGAAAGCTCGTCATCAATCTGTGCCATAGCCTCGTCGTCGTATCCCTTGCTGTATAGCTGTGCCATTATTCGCCTCATTCCCCATTTTTTGCGGAGACAGCGTTCAACCTCGCGTTCGATTTCTCTGTTTTCGTTTATATATCCCTTTGACGCGAGAGACGCAACGACCTCGGTCGAAACTGAGTCGGCAAAGCCGCGTCTGCGAAGCTTTTGCTTGAGCGTATAGGCAGTGTTAGCACCGAAGGAAAGAATGTTCAGAGCAGCGGTATATGCATCGCATACGGCGGACGCCGCCTCAAGCTCGTCATAAAAGACCGGTGTTATCTCACCCTTCTGGGGACGAAGGTCGATATATTGCCAATCAAGAAGCTTCAGCACTCTTCTCTCGGAAAAATCTCCCTCGGAAAAGGAAAATTCAAGCTGTATTATACTGCCGCCGTTCGTGGCGGTTATATGGAGTAAATCAATCGTCATATAAAATCCTCTTTGCCGTCCGTGCGGCAAAATACAATATTAAGCCGTTGTGCCGCATAATGCGGCACAATCAACAGTATTTTTATTCGTCAAGCTTCAAGGAATCGAAGTCGATATCGTCGTCAAGATCAGCGGTGTCCTCGTCAAGCTCAAATCTGTCGCCAAGAAGGTCGGTTTTGTCCTGCATTTCGCGAATCTTTGCCTCAACCTCATCAAGCATAGTGGGATTTTCCTCAAAGAATTTGCGGACGTTTTCCTTGCCCTGGCCGATTCTCTCACCGTTATATGAGAACCACGAGCCGCTCTTTTTGATGATGTCAAGCATAACGCCGAAGTCGATAATTTCGCCAGTTTTTGAGATGCCTTTGCCGTAAAGAATATCAAATTCCGCAACACGGAATGGGGGAGCAACCTTATTCTTGACAATTTTGCATTTAACGTGATTTCCGTATATATCGCTTCCGTTCTTCAGCGGCTCTGCCTTTCTTACGTCGATTCTGACAGAGGCATAGAATTTGAGCGCACGACCACCGGTTGTCGTTTCGGGATTTCCGTACATAACGCCAACCTTTTCGCGAAGCTGATTGATGAAAATTACAACGCAGTTACTCTTTGAAATAACGGCGGAGAGCTTACGCATAGCCTGCGACATAAGTCTTGCCTGAACGCCTACCATAGAAGAGCCCATATCTCCCTCGATTTCCTGACGGGGAACGAGCGCTGCAACAGAGTCGATGACTATAATATCAACCGCACCCGAGCGCGCGAGCGTTTCTGTTATTTCAAGCGCGTCCTCACCGCAATCGGGCTGGGAAACGAGCAGGTTGTCGATGTCAACCCCGAGATTTTTCGCATAAACGGGGTCAAGAGCGTGCTCTGCGTCAATAAACGCCGCCTCACCGCCTGCCTTCTGAACCTCGGCAACGATATGAAGAGCAACAGTAGTTTTACCCGAGGATTCGGGGCCGAAGATCTCGATAATTCTTCCCTTTGGAACTCCTCCGATACCGAGCGCAAAATCAAGAGAGAGCGAGCCTGTATGTACCGCCTGAATTTCCATGTGGCTGTTCTCGCCAAGCTTCATAATAGTACCCTCACCGAAGTCCTTTTTGAGCTGGCTTATGGCGGTGGCAAGCGCCTTCTTTTTAGCGTCCTTATCGTTCAGGTCAATTGCTGTTACCGTTTTCTTTGAGGCAGACTGTTTCATTTATAAATCCTTTCTGCGATAAATCGCACCCTACTTTTCTTTTATGATAGTATTTTAACACCCTTTTTTTGTTTTGTCAATAGATTTTGCGAAAAATATTTTCCAAAATTGGAATTTACACCTTGTTTGTCATTGTTTGATAACTTTATATTGCGGAAAACGGAATTTTTGACCGTTGAATTTTGATTATGGTAAAAAAACAGGGGTTGTCATTATGCAACCCCTGAAGCTGTTTAATTTTTATTATTCTGCCGAGGAGGACACGACAGTAACGTCGCTCCACTCGTAAATGTTATCCATAAGCTTATTCCACTGAACAACGCTCATGATTTTGTCCTTACCATGCGTTTTCTCGAGAGTTTCTTTGTCCATCTCATACAAATCGCAGTAGTAAACGATCTCTTCGTCATATTCTTCTTCGGTCACCCAAAGATTTTCCGCCTTTACGATAGAGTAAATAACGCAGTCCTCTATTATATAGCTCTTTGCCTCGTTATAAACCTCCTCATCGGTTTGCTGGACGTACTTTGCCAAGAAATCCTCATAGGTCATACCGTAATCCTTGGCATAAAGCGAGTAGTTATATTTATAGCTTTCATAAAGAGAGTTAACGTATTCCTCGGGAACAGAAATAACCTCTATTCCGGCAAGGATCTGACGCCAGACGTTATTCGCAGCATTATCCTTTATAACGTCGGTGCGCTTGTCCTCAAGCATATTTGTGAAGTACACCATAAATTCGTCAACGCTCGCAAGACCCTGATCTGAATAATTAGTTTTAACAAATTCGTCTGTAAGCGTCGGAATGATCGGCTCGCCGAGAATATATTTAACGGTGACAGTGAACTGCGTAACCTTGCCTGCAAGGTCGGGATTGTTTGCGTAAGGAGTGGGGAAGGTAACGTCATATGTCTTGGTTTCGCCAGGCATCATACCCTTCATTCCCTCAACGAAGCCGGGGATATATCCGCTGTCCTCCTTGATTTCGATCTGTGCGTTTGTGGCAGCACCGCCCTCAAAGGGAACTCCGTCAAGCGCCCCCTCAAAGTCAACTATGATAGCATCGCCGTCAGCGGTTTTTCTGTCTGTTATCTGCTCGTTTACGGCATATTCTAAAAGCAGATCGTTGAGCTGCTCTTCTATATATTCATCGTCAAGGTCATACATTTCAACCTCGGCTGAAAAGCCCTTGTATTCTCCGATAGTTACGTACTTCGTAAGATCTTCGTTTGCATAGTCCATTGTGATAAGATCGGGCTTGATAAGCTCAACCTCGTCCTTTGTGTCGGCGGTTGTGTCGCCATTATCTCCGTCCTTTTTGCAAGACGCAAACGAAAGAGAGAGCAGGACGATAAGTAATAAGGAAATAAGTAATTTTCCCGAAAAAATCTTTGCAATATTCATAAAAACCCCATTCTGCCAAAAGGCAATAAATTACTTAAAACAGTATAACATATTTTGCGCCCGTTTACAATAGCTTTTCTTATTTATTTACAATTAGAAGACAAAAAAGACTGCTTACGCGAGCGCATAAAACAGTCTTTTATGTTAGCGGTAAATTAAGCTTCCTTCTTAACAACTTCTTTACCGTTGTAGGCACCGCAAGCCTTGCAAACACGGTGAGACAAAATGAACTCGCCGCACTTGGGGCACTTAACCATACCGGGAAGGTTGAGCTTCCATACATTTGAACGTCTCTTATCTCTGCGAGCCTTAGATACTTTTCTCTTTGGAACTGCCATCTTCTAATACCTCCTTGGCGCTGTCTCTGTTATTACAGAGAGCTTGTATATGTTTTTTATTTTTTGTTTATTTATCATCTTTCCCGTCCTTGCGGAGAAGCTGTCTTAAGACTGCAAGTCTGGGGTCGATTTCCTTTGTTTCGCAACCGCAATCGCCGAGCGATTTTGGTTTACCGCATTTTGGACAAAGTCCCTCGCAATCCTCGCGGCACAAAAGCCTTTGCGGAAAGCTCAGAAGAAGCTCTTCACGTATTTCCTCGTCAACGTCAATAGCGCCGTCCGAGATGACAACGTATTCGTCGTCATAAACTCCGTCCTCTTCGTCCTCTTTATTATTTTCCTCTGTCGTAACGGTACGCTCAAAGGTCATATCAAAGGAGCCTGAGACGGGGGACAGACATCTTGCACATTCGGTGTTATATTCAACCGAGGCGGAAAGAGAGAGTCTCATATATCCTGCGTTGTCGGTGATTTTTCCGATTACGTGTGCATCTGATGAAAAGGTGACGCCGTCTATGGCATCGGGGGTAAGGTAATAATCAAATTCAAGACAGCTTGTCTCGCCTCGAAGAAGCGGTTTCAAATCAAGAATCATCAATATCCTCCCTATGCACAAAATGCGACAGTTAATATTATACCTTTATTTTCTCTTCTTGTCAAGGGTTTTTTGATATTTTTCTTTTGATATATATATAATATTCGTCTCTTTTTTCAAAAAAATTATATAAACTATGTACAAAAAGCCCCAAATATGTTATCATATTTATATAAAATAAGGCTTTATAGTGTTTATCCTCAAAGGAGGCTATATGGAAAAAACACAAAAAGACATTGAAATAAAGTACTGTGATATCGGTGCATCGGGTGATATTCCCGTTACCATCATTGCGGCATCATCGCTGCCATATTCTTTGCCTGAAAGAAAAAAGGACTCAAACAAGGGGACTTACGGACGCGTGCTTATCGTCGGAGGCTCTGTCGGAATGGCGGGGGCGGCGTATCTGTCGGGAATGGCGGCATACAGATGCGGAGCAGGGCTTGTTAATATTTTCACCCCCGACGAGAACAGAGTTATTTTACAGACTCTTCTTCCCGAGGCGATTTTAACGACTTATTCACTTGATGACGAGAGCAAAATATATATTCGGCTAAAGGAATCTATAGCGTCGGCAACGACGGTCGTAATAGGGCCGGGGCTGTCAACGTCAAATATAGCAAGGAGTATTCTTAAAGCCGTGCTCGATTATACCGACGTTCCCTTAATAATCGATGCTGACGCCTTGAATATAATAGCCGAGGACGCGAGCATGTGGAGCTTGATTCACACGCACGCGGTGATAACTCCGCACATGGGCGAGATGTCCCGCTTAACAAAGACGAGCGTTGCAGAACTAAAGGAAAACGCACCCGACACTGCCCTTTGCTTTTCAAAGGACAAGGGGGTTGTATGCGTTATGAAGGACTCACGCACCTGTGTGGCATACGAAAACAAGCTTTATATAAATTTAACGGGAAACAGCGGTCTCTCAAAGGGCGGCTCGGGCGATATCCTTACGGGAATTATCGCTGGGCTTTGTGCCTCGGGGATGGGGCTCTTTGAGGCCTGTTGCAGCGGTGTGTATATGCACGGTCTGGCTGCGGATATCGCAAAGGCGGACTTCACTGAATATTCAATGCTTGCCCGTGACGTTTGCGACTATATTCCTGCCGCTATCAAGCAGTCAACAGAAGAATCCGGCGAGGTGGAATAACTCGGTTATATTAGTAATCGTTTTTGTGGAAGTAATCCGAAATGCCGCCAGATAGGGCTTTTATAAGAGTCTCTTGCCAATCCTTATCGAGCAATCGCTCAGCGTCGGCAGGGGTTGTTGCAAAGCCACATTCAAAAAGAATTGACGGCATTGAATTGTATTTTGTTACGATAAACGAATCGATAAAGGAATCGGCAAACATTTTAAGAGTTCGCTCGGGGAAAGCCTTCTTTATACTATTGCTTATGTCATTAAAGGCAACGGCAGTTATAGGGGAGGCTTCTTTTTCGTTGCAGTAATCAATTTCAAACCAACTGCAATCGGTGTTGTCGGCACTTGCGTTTATATGGATAGAGAGCATCAGGTCAACCTCTATCTCCCTGTGCAGGACCTCGGAGTAGATGGTTCTTTCATAGGCTGAAAAAATATCGTCGTCAACGAAATTATCGGGGTTGTATTCTATACCCAAAAGGTCGGCCTTTGTAAGTATTTCTTCATTTTTTGTAAAGGAAGAGCCGTCGTGTGTGTATAGCACTGTGTATCCCTTTGACGAGAGAAGCTCGCCGAGCATATTTACGTATTTTAAGGTAAGGTCCTTTTCGTGAAGCCCTCGAAGATTCGGAGAGGTACAGCCGATATCCGAGAAGCCGTGACCTGCGTCAAGAAGGATAGTTACAATTCCGTCATCTCCCTCGGGAGGCGGCAGGGGAATCTCTTCCTTTCCGCATCCGACAAGCAACAGAGCTGCAAAAAGCAACGCAGATACAATGGCGATTGTATATTTGATTTTGTTTTTCATTTAATAACCTTTCGTGTTTTTCGACAAATGAACTCAACATAATTATATTATATTAACCGTGATTTGTCAACCTATAAGGCTCTTGGCAATTTTTACCGCCTCGTCGCACTTGTCCGAGAGCGCCATAATTACGTAATTGCGGTAGATTAAAATTTTTGAGGGCGGAAATTCACCCGACTCATTTGTCTGCGGGGAGATGGAAAAACCGCTGTTCCAAAGACCTCGGATAACGTCTATTCTTTTCTGAAAAAGCTCGGCAACCTCCTCTGCATCCTTCTGTCTTTGACATTTGACGGCGGCCATCTCAAAGCCTATCACGGATGAAGATACTCTTATCGAAAAGTCGCTTGCACGGGTGATGGCTGCGGGGAGTGAACCGTTGCCTAAAAGGGTTGCCGCAAGGCTGTCCGATAGATAATCGGGACTGCCCTTCGAGCTTTTCGTGCTGTATAAAATACCGAATGGAGGGCTTTCGCAGGCTGACGTCATTTGCTCAACGATGTCGGAGCATTTTGGCTCTTCTTTTTTTTGGCAGGAGGAAAATGAGAGGGCAATAATAATTAAAAATGCGAAAAGCAGAGCTGAGGAAAAGCCTTTTTTGTTATATTTTGTCATTTTATAAATCTCCAAAAAATAAAACGAATATATTTCAATCTTATGATGAAAAAATAAAAAATTATTCCTTGACAGATTATAAAACTTGTGGTATAATGGGGAAGACTTCGGGGAAGATTTTTTCCAAAGCATTTTATAATATTGGGATATGGCCAAGTTGGTTAAGGCACAAGACTTTGACTCTTGCATTTCGCTGGTTCGAGTCCAGCTATCCCAGCCAAAAATCCGAAGGCTTCGGCTTTCGGATTTTTCATTTCACAAAAAACGAACTCTGTGATAAGCAGAGTTCGTTTTTTATATTAAGTAAAAATATTATTTTGAAGCAAGGAGCATTTCGTCTGCTTCGTCGGCGAGGACATTAACTTCGTCGGGAGTATGGTAGGTCGGAACGGTTGTACGGATTGCCGAAATCATATTTTCGTATCCGCCCGCATCAACGGCCGATTGGAGCAGCGTAAGCTTCTCTTCAATTTCCTCTCTTGTATGACATTTGTCTTTTTCGATAAATATCAGCTCGTTTGAGGTTTTGTCGAGCGTTTCGGTTTTCATAAGAAGCTCCTCATAGAGCTTTTCGCCCGGACGCAAGCCTATTTCCACGATATCAATATCCTTATAGGGTCTATAGCCCAACAGCTTTATCATGGTTTCGGCAAGAGTTATGATCTTGACGGGATTTCCCATATCAAGAACGTAAAGCTCACCGCCGCGCGCCATAGCACCGGCCTCCATAACAAGACCGACAGCCTCGGGGATAGTCATAAAGTATCTGACGATTCTCTTGTCCGTAATCGTAACGGGGCCGCCGTCCTCGATCTGCTTTTTGAAGAGCGGGATAACAGATCCGTTTGAACCGAGCACGTTTCCGAAGCGGACTGCACAAAATTCAGTCTTGCTGTCCTTTCTGCACTGAATAATCATTTCGCAGATACGCTTTGACGCACCCATTACGTTCGTGGGATTAACTGCCTTATCGGTTGAGATAAGCAGAAATCTTTGAGTGCCGTATTTTTCCGCCATATTTGCGGTGTTATAGGTTCCGATGACGTTGTTTTTTATAGCCTCGGCATAGCTGCTCTCCATAAGAGGAACGTGCTTATGTGCTGCCGCATGGAAAACGACCTCGGGCTTTTCCTTTGCGAAAATTTCTTCCAGGCGAGCCACGTCACGAACAGAGGCAACTACAGCATCAAGATTAAGCGTATCGCCGTATAATCTCACAAGCTCCTGCTCTATTTCATACAGGTTGTTTTCGTAAATATCAAGGATAATCAGTTTTTTGGGATGAAGCTTTGCAATCTGACGGCAAAGCTCTGAGCCGATAGAACCTCCGCCGCCCGTAACGAGAATAGTTTTGTTGGCGTAAAAGCTTTTAGTTTCGCTGTTGTTAAGAGAAAGCGTGTCTCGGAAAAGAAGATCCTCGATCTTGATTTCGCGGATAGTTCCGCGAGTCGGTGCGTTTGAGGTGCCCGAGATGGAATCCTCGTAGATTTTAACCTTGAAGCCTTCCTTTTGGTACAAATTGAAAAGCTTTGCTTTCTTTTCATTTGATATATTCGTAATAGCGATAACTACCTCGGTTACGTTAAGTGAACGGAGCTTTGAATAAAGTTTGTCACCGGGGGAGAAGATCGGAAGACCGTGAATTATGTTGTCAACCTTATTTTCATCAATATCAACGAAGCAGCGGGGGATGTAATGGAGCTTTGGATTTCTCAAAAGCTCGGCTGAGAAAGTTGCGCCGATATTTCCCGCTCCGACGATTGCTATGTTTATATCTTCAATTTTCTTGACATTTTCGTCCGATATGCTCTTATTATAAAGATGCTTGTCGGAGACAACGTGAAGCTGCTGATAGATAAGACGACTGATGACCGTGATAACCATCTCACCCATAACTACGATAACTATTCCCGCAATTCCGACGTCAAAGAAGGAAAGGAATCTGTCGAAGATTATAATTGCGAGACCTGCAATAAAGTCAGAGACAAGGAGAGTCAGATACGTATCTGCGTTTGCATATCTCCATATTCTCGAATAAATTCTCGTGATAAATCTCATAACCGAGATACAAAGCACGAAATTAATAAGATTCAGAAGAATACCATCGGTTGACATTACAAGGGAGGAAAGGCCGCTGTTCACCAAAAAAGTGGTTGCGATATAAACAGATGAGATTATTATAATGTCAATTAAAAAAAGGATCAATCTTCTTCGTTTCAGAAAAGATTTGAACATAAACCCTCCAAGGAAAATATTTGGATATTTTTAACAGAATGCACAAAAAATGAGCATTACAGAAGAGACCTTCTATAAATTATAGCACAATGATATATATTTGTCAAGGTTTTTGGATATTAATTTTGTAAAGAATAAACAAAGGAGTTCTTTTTTTCGAAAGGTGTCGGAAACGGAGGGGAAGGGGGGTATTTTTGCCGTCGTTTTTTGGGGAATTAAGAAATTTTTTGAAAGGTATAGACTTTGACGATATTTTGTGCTAAAATAAAAATATCAAAAAGGGTTAAAAACCGAACTTATGGATGATAATTATAATCAGGAGAGTAACTAATAAATAAAGAGGAGGATAGAAGGATGGAGATTAAAATTACGAAAGAAAATTTCGAAAAAGAGGTTCTTTTGGCAGATAAGCCCGTGCTTATTGACTTTTTTGCAACCTGGTGCGGCCCTTGCAGAATGCTCTCTCGCGTAATTTCCGAGATTGCCGAGGAGGCAGACGGAAAATTTATCGTTGGGTTGGTTAACGTCGGCGAGGAAGCGGAGCTTGCTTCCGCATTTGACGTATTAAGCGTCCCCACGCTTATCGTTATAAAGGACGGCAAGGTTGTAAATCGAGGCGTCGGCTTTATGCCAAAGGCAAAGGTGCTTGAGCTTTTAGATTAAAGTGAAATAAAAAAGAGATAGGTTGTTTTTCCTATCTCTTTCTTTTTATAAATTGAATATTTTTATAGATTTGACAGCCTTCCCTTTTTCATATTCAAGCACCTCGCCGAGAGCGAAGAAGCTACCGTCCTTATCGCAGATGCGGACTCTCTCACCGACGTCAAAATCAGCCTTTATTTTTGAGAGATAAATTTCACAGCCGCTTCTGCAAAGCTTTTCGTAAAAGGGCGGGAGATTTACATGCTTGAGAGACTTAAAAAGCGACTCTACGGGGATAAAACAGCAAAGGCGTTCTTCGGGTGTCATCTCGCAAAGCTGCTCCTCCGTGTAGCTTTCGTCAAGCGAGAAGCCTCCTGTTTCGGAACGGATGAGACTTGCCATAGTTCCGAAGCAACCAAGTCTCTTACCGATGTCCTCGCAAAGAGTTCTTATATAAGTTCCGCTTGAGCAGTGTACTGCGAGCGAATATTCGGTCTCGCTTATTTTTTCGCATTTGATATCGAAAATCTCGATGGGACGGGGCTGTCTTTCAACGACCTCGCCCGCTCTTGCAAGGTCAACGAGTTTTTTGCCGCCGACCTTCAAGGCACTATACATAGGCGGTATCTGAAGGCTTTTGCCAAGAAAGGCTGAAGCGGCGTTTTTCACCTCTTCCTCAGACGGCATCTCTCCACAAAAGCGGTTTATGACCTCGCCCGTTATATCCTGCGTGTCGGTTTCATAGCCGAGACGAAGCGTTGCAAGATATTTTTTCGTGTCGCTTACAAGATACTCGGCTGCCTTTGCGGCGCGTCCAACAAGCATAACCAAAACGCCCTCTGCCATAGGGTCAAGCGTTCCCGTGTGACCGACCTTTTTCGTTGAATAAAGACGGCGGACGCGGTACACCATATCGTGAGAGGTTGGGCCCTTCGGCTTATTCAGTATCAAAACGCCGGACGGCTCTGAATTTTGATTTGTCATAAAACTATATCCTCAAGCTTTCTTTTCGGAACGTGGTGAATATTATTTTCGTCGCGGTAGTATTCACTTGACTGACCGCAGGAAAGATCCTCAAGAACGACCTGCTCATCAGGCTCACCAAGAACCAAAACCTGACAGGGAGTATATCTTTCGGGGATTTCCAAAAGGCCCTGAAGCAGCTCCTTGTCAAAAGCCCCGACGATACAGCCGCCAAGTCCTGCCTCTGCGGCCGCAAGCATTATAGTTTGCTCTGCAATTCCGATATCGCGGTATGCGGAGGTGTGATTTTGCGTGATTTCGTTGTCAAGAAGCATAATTATGTATGCCGCAGGCTCGTGTCCCTTCGGGGGAAGCTTCTTATCCTTCAGAAAGCCAGCAAAGCGGCAGCAGGAAAGAATTTTCTCGTTTTGTTCTCTCTCGTCCGAGGATGAAATAATATATTTTATCGGCTGAAGATTTATGGCAGACGGTGCGTGTCTTGCTACGTCAACAAGTGACAAAAGCTCGTCTCGGCTTATATTTCTTTCGGGGTTGAAGCTTCGGTAGCTTCTGTTTTTCTTAACCAGATCAATAAGCATTTTTAAGCCTCCTCGTCGGTCTTCTCTTCCTCTTCATATGAAAGCGGCACGTTTACGTTCTCAAATCTCACTCTTGCGGAATAGATAGGCATTCCCTTTGATGAAAAATTGCGCTCGTATTCCGTCATCACGTTATCTCTTGCATAGTCGGTGTCAGAATTGTGAAGGTCGCGGCAGAACCATTCTATATTTAGGCCGCAACGCGAAAATTCCTCCATACTGAAATCGAAAAGCTTTTCGTTGTCTGTTTTGAAGATGAGCATTCCGTCCTCAACCAAAAGCTGTCTGTAGATATCAAGGAAGGTGTGATACGTAAGACGGCGCTTTGCGTGTCCCTTTTTCGGCCAGGGGTCGCAGAAGTTTACGTAGATCGTATCAATGCTGTGCTCGGGGAAATAGTCGGGCAAAAACTTTGCATCGCCTATAATGAAGCGAAGATTGTCGGGACGGCTGTCCTTTGCCTCCTCTGCCTTCTCAAGCGCTGTTACCGCAACGTCGGCAACCTTTTCCATAGCTATCAAATTGAAATCGTGGTGCTTTGACGTCATTCCGACGGCAAAATTTCCCTTTCCGCATCCGATTTCAAGATGCAGGGGACGCTTTTCCTCGAACGGATATTGTGGATTTTCCTTTAAGGAAGTCGGTTTTTCTATTAAAAATTCGGCACAAGCGTTAATTCTTTCGTTTGCGTGCTTCTTTTTTCTTACTCGCATATTGAAATTTTCTCCTTTTTCTGTTACAATATATAAAGAGGTATGTTGTGATGTAGTAACTGTGTCTATTATATCATAAATATCGACTTTATTAAAGATATTTTTGATTTTTCTTTTATTTTTTAGAAAGGAAAATAGTTTTTATGAAAAAATCGGTGTTTATTGATGCCGTTTGTGCCGAGCTTCGGAAGATTGGCATTGGCGACGACATAATAGAAAACCAAAGAACGAAAATGGACGTATATCTGACCTCTCTTGATATCGGAGAGGAGTCCGAGGCGCTTGACGATGAGGATCCGCGTGATTTTGCGGAGGAGATTTTCGATGCCCTCGTATCTGCCGGTATTGTCGAGAACGATGTGCCTTGGCAGGACGACGATTTTGAGGAAGAAGTCGATGATGTCAAGCAGTTCGTTACCGTGTCAGATTTTGATGAAGAGGTTCACTCATACACCCCGCCCAATATCGGAGATTATGGTGACGAGGGAGCAACTCTTGAGTTTTCCGCCGTATATGAGAATACTGCAGAATATGAGAATATATACGGCAGCTCACCTGACGGAGATGACGAGGAGGAATATACCCGTCCTCAAGAGAGCGAGGACTTTATTGATATAGCACTGAAGAAGGAGAGGCCTCTTTCAAAGAAGGCGGGAAATCCGACGCCCTTCTGGATAGCGTTCGGTCTGCTTTCCCCCCTGATTCTCGCTCTTTCGGTTGCCTTTTTCACTCTTTGCGGAGCTGCTTATGCGAGTCTCGCTCTCTTTATGGTGCTTCATATTCCTATGATAGTTATCGCGATTGGCGGTGGCTCGCTTCTCGCTCTTTCGGAAATAATATACGTTATTGTGCAGCTTGTCGGAGGACACAAAACCGTGGCCTTCTTTGAGACGGGCGTGACTATAGCTCTTGTTGGCATTGTAATTCTTATTGCTGTCGGCTTCAAATATCTGGGCAAGAGGTCGCCGAGAGGATTTTATTATCTTACAAAAATTATAAAATTCTCTATACATAAGATCAAGCGCGGCTTTGTTTTCCTGAAGGGAGTGTGCAGTATATGAGCAGAAGAAGTAAAATCACAATGATCGTAGCGGCGGGTCTTTTACTGCTTGGTATTATAATCTGTCTCATCTCATCGGCGGTAGCGTCGGGGACTGACGTAAAGCTGTTTCGGCAGGTCAAAAACAAGGACGGGAATTTTGTCAGCTCTTACGATGATTTTTCCGATTCGATAAAGAAAATTACGATCGACCTTAATTATGCCGACGTTAACGTTATCGGCGGTGCTGATAAATTAAAAATAGAGCTTATCAATTTCCCAACCGAGAATTTTAAGCTTACGAGCAGTGCAACCACGGTAAAGCTAACAGAGCAGAGTGGACTTTCCATAGGTCTGGGGCTTGACTTTGAAGGACTGCGCGACGTTATACACTCTGTCGAATTTCAAGGCAAGAGGAGAACGGTTAATATTTATGTAAATGACGGCATGGGTCTTGAGATTTTCGATTTGAAGGTCTATTCGGGAAATCTTCTTGTAAAGGACTGTAATTTTGACGCTAAATATACCATAAAGCTTGATTACGGCTCGTTGAAGATTTCGGATACGTCAAGCACGAATAGTATTTACGCCGATATTCTCGAGGGAAACATTGACGTGTCGGGAGGGACTATAGGTTCTCTTACCGCCATGCTCGGCAAGGGATACGAGAGCATTGACAAGGCAGATGTTACCGTTGTCAACGCTTCTATTGATAAAGGATATTTCAAATATTTAACGGGCGGAGATGCGCTTCTTTCCTGCGTTATACGTCTTGATAGCGGAGACGGAAGAGTCCGCTTCAACGACGATATTTACGAGAACGGAAAATTCTCGCAGGGAGTTAAATATACGGGCAATTCATCGGTTGTACAAAAGGAGCTTACCGTCAATATAAAATCGGGAAATATTCTGATTTCAAAATAACGCAAACAAAAAAGGGCTGTTGCGAAAGCAACAGCCCTGATTTTATTTTAGTTATTAACAATTATCAAGGAGATATTATTTCCGTTTGCTACATAGCTTACGTTTTTACCGAAAGTCTCACGAACAGAGTGCTGAAGGACGTAATATTCGCCGTTGAGCTCTTCAACAGAGATGATTTTTACGTCGGTCGGGATGCTGAAGGTCTTATCGTCGATAGAAATTATACCCTCGGCATAGCCTGTTACCTCACCGTCAGAGAGAACCTTCTCGTTTGACGTGATTCTGCCATCCTCGTCAAGAGCATACGCCTTGCCGGCCTCAAGATTGTCAAGTCTTGAATATACAGTCTCAATCTTGCCGCTTATGCAGTTGAGAACCTTGTATGATGTGAAGATTTCGCCGCCTATATATTCCTTTGCGTCCTTCTTGATTATCTGAACGTAGGTGTTGCCGTCAACCGCGCCCTCAAGAGAGCCGTTTGAGATATAGAGGAAGCTGAGTCGCTCAACGCTGCCCTCCTCGTTATTCATAACGGCAACAATGTTTGCGCCGTCCTTCACTGTTATTTGTGAAGCGTAAGCACCCTTTCTCGTCTCGAATGATGTGCCGTTACCTACAACTATTACTGTGTTCTTGTCTGTGATGAACTTCACGGACGTTTCGCCGTCAGCAAGAGTGTAATATACGTTGCCGTTCTTTGCAATCGTAGCACTCGATGCAGACTCGATTACAGTCTTCAATTCGCCCTTCTGCAAGAAGCTTGCGTCTGAAACGTCGATAAGAGTGTAAACTCCGTCCTTTTCTGTTGCACGGTAAAGTGCGTTCTTTGTAACACTTGCGTTTGTTACGTAGATGCTTTCATTCTTGCCGTCAATGTTGGCAGTGATAAAGTAGCAAACCTTACCGCCGTAAATTACGGGAGTAGTTTCGCTTGTTGCGATAACGTACTTGGAGTATTGTGCGTGGCTTTCCTCACTTTCTTTTGCGTCAATAATTCTTCCGTCGAATACTACGAGGTCGTATGACTTGCCGAGAGTGAGAAGCTGCTCAACCTTTTCGGCTGTAAATTCTGTGCCTACAACGCCAAGCTTATATACCTTGCCGCCGGCTGTAGCTTCTTCCGAATTAAGTCTTGAGATCTGTGCGTTTCTGATAAGATCAAGCTTTTCCGCGATCACGAGGCGGCGGAGTGCTTGGCTGTAATTGTAGAGAACGAGGTCGCCGTTCTCGGCGTTCGTCAGATTGATAAGTCCGCCCTCAAGTTCGGAAACCTTAAGTCCGCCTGCAAGATTTATTGAGCCGTTTGTAACCTCATAAAGGCCGATCGAGAGGGGCATAAGAATTGCACGTGTGGCAACGCCGCCGTTGTCCGAGATCATATTGAGATGGAAGAAGCCGTTCTTCTCTGCGAGAGCCTCGTTTGTCTTTAGCTGCTCAAGAGTGCTTGTTCCGTTGTATGAATAAACGATAAGCTCGTTTACACTTGAGAGAGGATTGCTTGAATAGGTCTCTACGACGTTGTATTTTACGCCGTCGATAGTGACGAATTTGTTATCCTTGTCAGGTGTAAATGAAAGAAGAGTTTTGCTGCTGCTTATCTTGCTTGCCCCAACGATTTCGGCGATAGAATTTTTCGTGTCAAGCTTATAGAAGATTCTGAATGACTCACCTATGTAGCTGTCGATATGGCCGTTAAGCTTAAGAGCCGCCTTGTCCGCTACAGCCTGCGTGACATCTCCGTCCTTGTCAAGAATCTCAAGACGAAGGTAGCCGTCCTTTGTGGCAACGCTTGAGCCGGGGAGTGCGAGAGCGTCTGTTGCAACGATTGAAGCCTCACCGAGCTTGTAACCGAAAACATATTCAAGAGCCGTTGTTGTAACGACTGTGTTAACACCCGAAACGTTCTTTATTACTGCATAGTCTGCACAAAGAGCGTTATAAAGAAGACCTGCGGTCTGTGCTCTTGTCAAAACGTCGGTGTATCCGACATTCTCAAGTCCCTTTGTAAGACCGAGACGCGAAGCGATTGTGATGTACGACCAGGGGTAGCCTGCGTTCGTTTTGTCATTTGTGTGACCGAGTGCACGGGTGATCATAGCAAACGCGTCCTGAAGAGTAATGCCGCCGCGGGGGTCAAATTGGTTGTCTGATACACCCAGAATGAACTTCGATGCATACGCCCAGGAAATTGCACCGTTGTAGTTATCGTCATAAAGATCGATAAAGGGGGAGGTGTTCTGCTTGCCTGCGTTGTTTTTGTTATTCATCAGGCGATAAAGGAGAAGTGCCATTTGCTCACGCGAGATATTACTCTCGGGGCTGAATTCACTCTCTGTTGTTCCAACAATGATGCCTATATCGGAAAGCATATCAATAGCTTCCTTATATTTGTCGTCGTCATTTACGTCGTTAAAGTCCTTCGCCGAGGTTGTTAGTACTGTTGTCATCATAATTCCCTGAATCATGAGTACCGACAAAAGCACAGCAAAAATCTTTTTGATTTTTTGCATTGTAGTTCCTCCTGTGAATTTTTTATTTGTTCGAAGAAAAGCCCATTCGAGAGGGTGGCCGAGAAATATCAGCTTTTCTTGAACGCACTGATATGATATCATTTTTGCACTTTGTTTGCAAGTTTTTTGTGCAAGCTGTAACAATTCAGAAATTATAAATTGGTCATAATAAACAAAAAAAGAAGATGCTGCATTTTTGCAACATCTTCTTACATATTATTTCAAAATATTACTTTTTGAGGTTTAATCTCATTTGGTTTGAAAGGTCGTTTTTGTGACGCTCAACAAGTGCGTTTATTCTGTTTGCGGGGCTAAGAAGAGCGCTTATCGTTTCGTCATGGTTAAGAGTATCAATAATGTAGGAAACGTATTTGCACATATTAACCTCGCAGTACCAATCTCTTGTGAGAAGCTCGGGCGTGCGGTAAACCAAGTTTGTTGTGAAGATAGCGTCGAACAAGCCGTCCTCATACGCCTTATCGAACTTATCAAGACCGTCTGTAAAGAGACCAAAGGTTTCGAAAATGAAGATTCTCTTTGCTCCCTTTTCCTTTATCTGAAGAGCAACGTCAATAATAGAGTCGCCTGAGGAAATCATATCGTCAACGATGATAACGTCCTTGCCGGTGAGGTCGCTTCCGAGATATTCGTGAGCCTCAATGGGGTTTCTGCCGTTTACGATAACGGAATAATTGCGGCGCTTATAGAACATACCGATGTCAAGACCAAGGACGGACGAATAGTACATGCAACGTCCCATAGCCCCCTCGTCGGGAGAAATCATAATGAGATCTTCCTTGTCGAGAGAAATATCGGGGAACTTTTTAACAAGAGCCTTGATCATCTGATAAGTAGGCATAATGTTATCAAAACCGCAAAGAGGAATTGCGTTCTGAACTCTCGGGTCGTGAGCATCGAAGGTGAGAATGTTTGCAACGCCCATAGCCTCAAGGTCCTGAAGTGCCATAGCGCAGTCAAGCGATTCGCGGGAGGAGCGCTTATGCTGTCTGCCCTCGTAGAGCATAGGCATAATAACCGAAACTCTTCTTGCCTTACCTGCAATTGCGCTTAGCACTCTCTTAAGGTCAGCAAAATGGTCGTCAGGACTCATAGGAACTGTCTGACCGTACATCTTATAAGTAACGCCGTAGTTGAAAGGGTCGCAAACTATGTAAACGTCATGTCCTCTGAGGGATTTGCTTATCATACCCTTTGCTTCGCCCGTACCGAATCTGGGGCACTGAACGTCCACTAAAAACGTGTTATCGTCCGAGTGGCGACGCCATTCCTTAAGATAGTTGTCAACCTGAGCTACGAAATCCTCGCAGCCCTTCATACCGATGACGCTCAATTCTCCAAACAGTGATTCCTTCATAAGTCCTCCGATATTTTGTATTTTGTTTTTTATACGAAAAGTCTATCCATAAATATTATACCACGAAAAAAGAAATTTTCAATGGATTTTTTCTTCTTTTTCGACATTTTTTTGCTTTTTGGATTTTTGCATAACAGAAGCCGAAAAAAAGCGTGTAAAATTATCACTTTTATGAATATTTTTCAAAAAAATATACAAAAAAGGCAATTTTTGGAGAAAATCTTATTTTATGAGTTTGAGAAATCTTTCGTATGCGTCGTCCCAGATTGACGCCGTATTTTTATCAGGCTCATATACCTTTAATTCGAACGAACGAGCGACAAGTTCTCTTGCTTCGGAAAGACCCGAAAGCTCTCCTTTTGCGATTGTCTGCATAGCAATATTTCCGATAGCGGTTGCCTCAACGGGGCCTGCATATACGGGTAAGCCGCAGGCGTTTGCCGTCAGCTGACAGAGAAGAGTGTCCTGCGAGCCGCCGCCGACGATGTGAATTGCAGCGGGAGCCTCGGTAAGAACGCTTGAGAGGCCTTCTGTCGTCTGTCTGTAGCAAAGAGCAAGGCTCTCGACAATACAGCGAACCGTCTCACCCACAGTTTCGGGAACGGGCTGGTTGGTTTTTTTGCAATATTCTGCAATTCGCTCGGGCATATTGCCGGGAGCAGAGAATACGGGGTCGTTGGGGTTGATGATTGACTTTAGGGGCTTTGAGGCGATAGCATACTGTGAAAGCTCTGCAAATCCGTAATCCTTGCCCTCGCGCTTCCACTGACGGCGGGATTCCTG
>JAZRJC010000103.1:0-4649 GCA_045645605.1 Eubacteriales bacterium
AGAGGTTAAGCAGATGCTCGTTTTAGCCGAGAGTGCAAAGAAGGCAGGCATTGAGCTTGACGATGACGACATCAAGACAATCGACGACACCGTTACAGCTATCGCTGAGACAGGCGCAACGTACGGATATACAGAGTCACAGTATCTGGCAGCAGCATTCGGTGAGGGCGTTAAGGCAAAGGACCTCAAGGCGTTTTTTGAAATAAGCTCTCTTGCTAATAAATATTCCGAGAAGATGAACGAGGATATAGAAGCTGAAATTACAGATGAGGCCGTTGCTACATACGCAGATACAATAGACCTCTCAGACTATTATCTCGTTGACGTATTGACTCACAAGGAGGAGCTCTCTATCGAAGCAGGCCTCACAGAAGAGGAGATCACAGCTGCAAAGGACGCACACAAGGCTAAATTCGACGGTCTTATGGCTGCTACAACAGAAGCAGAATTTGAAGCAGCACTTTCAAGCTTCCTCGCAAATGCAACACAGGAAGAGCTTGACGTGTTTGTTGCAACTTCTCGCACAACAACAACCAAGAACTCCGCTTTCACAATCGATGCCGCTGCTTGGCTTCTTGAAACAGAATCCGACCTGACAGAGGATACCGAGGACAGAGGCGGTGCTCCTACGAGAAAGACCGGCGACGTAAAGCTCTTTGAAAAGGAAACGAAGCCCGAGGAGGGAGCTGCGGATCAGAGCACAAAGTACACAGTTTGCGTTTACTTTGTAACTGCTACTCCTTATCTCGACGAAACTGCAACAAAGGATGTAGCTCACATTCTTGTTAAATTCGACTCAAGCACACCTACAGCAGAAGAGGATGCTGCCGCTAAGGCTGAGGCTGAGGCAATTCTTGCTGAATTTAAGTCAGGCGAGCAGACAAAAGATGCATTCATTACGCTTGGTGAAGAAAACACAGACGACAGCTCGGTTCTTTATGAGAACGTAAAGAAGGACGAGATGGTTAAGGAATTCAACGATTGGATTTTCGATGCCGCACGTAATGTGGGTGACACAGACGTCGTTAAGACAGACTACGGTTACCACGTTATGTATTTCGTAGGCGACGGCAAGCCCGAATGGTTTGCTAACACCCTTGATACTATCGTATCCGAGAAGAACACAAAGGCTCTCGAGGCTCTCACAGAAGAATTCGCGGTTGAAGTTAACCAGAACAATCTTAACAAAATCAAGGGCTGATAAAGCCTGAATAAGGGCTGTCGCAAGCTTGGTTTACACTTGCGACAGCCCCGTTTTTTGGATAAAAGCGTGATATTTTTAAGCAGTATATTTCACTGTGTCAAGGAAATAATAGAAAACATATAATGTTAAAAAATTGAGAGGTTCACATATGATTCTTGAGCCAAAAAGCACAACTATCGCTTACCGTTGTCCGCATTGCGGGGGCGGAGTCTTAAGCGCGGTCAATCCCTTCAACATTCGTGCCGATATGATTAAATTGAAGTGCGAATGCGGCAAGAGTGAAATGACTATGATTTTCAAAAAGGACGGCAAGGTTCAGCTGTCCGTCCCCTGTATGCTTTGCCCGAAGCCGCATAATTTCAGTGTCAGCGATAATCTTTTCTTCAGCAAGGATCTTTTTCTCCTCCCCTGTCCCTATTCGGATATAAATATATGCTTTATGGGAGAGAGCAACAAGGTCAAGGCAGAGCTTTCAAAAACCGAGCTTGAGCTTCTTGATATGCTTGAGAAGAACGGAATTGAAGGCGGCTTTGAAGCGATCCACAAAAACGACAGTGAAGCGATTCTCCCCGACCCGCAGATATATGACATCATTATGTTTGTTCTTCACGAGCTTGAGGAGGAGGGTGAAATACACTGCCGCTGCGAGAATGGGCAGGGTGAATACGAGGCCGAGGTCCTTGATTACGGCATCCGTGTCCGCTGCCGAGTGTGCGGTGCTGAGCGTACTCTCCCAACCGACAGTCTTATGACTGCCAACGCATTCTTAAATGCTGACAGTCTATATCTTGAATAATTAAGAAAGCTCGTTTGCCAATTCCTTGAAAAACTCAAGAATTTTGAATCTGACCTTATATTTACCGTCAGAATTGCTCTCGGTAATTATTCGGTATTGTTTAGGGGTAAGCCCGACAGAAACAAAGGTGTCCTCAAGCACGTCGTCCTGCTTTTTAACAGCGGCTTTGTAACAAAGTGAGGGGAACAAAACACACCACCAATTCTGTCCCTCGGCTTCCCCTATTTTTATTTGAAGCGACTTATATTCTCCGCAAGGGAAGCAGATCTTCCCATAAGCCTTCGTTGGATAAAATTCCGAGACAAGCAATGCCGAGGCGGTGTATTCGCTCCCGTGTGATTTGAGAGATCTGTTAGCTTCCACCTCGATTTTATCGAGATTATCCTCGATTATTACAAGTGCCTCTTCCCGAGTTTTGGCGCCCTCAACAAGCCCTCCGACGTACAAAAGAATATCGTCCCTTACAAGAAGCTTCAGGCTCTGGTCTGCCTCGCTGTCCGAATTTGCAAGAATATGAAGTCTTATAACGCTGTCATAGATATCGTTCTCACCGTGAACGGGCAAAAGCCCCAAAATAAGCGTCAGCGAAACGATAATAAGTAAAACCGAAAAATATTTTCTTTCCATTTTCTTTTCTCCCTTCCTTTACATGTATAGTTTTTCCATCAATTCCGCTTTTATTCATATTGACACGCTCTATTGACGAAATTCGGAATTTAGTATATAATTATAGTGCTAAAACAGAAAAGCACCATATATAATATTTTGAAGGGAGGGAGAAAAACGAATACGTCTGAACGCAATTTTTTTACGCTCTCCTTACACTCTTTCGCTCTTTTACTCTCTCTCGCCATTCTTATTCTCTCGCTTACCTCCTGCCAAAAAACAGAGGTGCTTTACGACAACGTAAAAAAATCCGAGATAATAGAGCGCGATAACGAGGCTACAGGCTTTTTCAATCCCGACCGAGAAATACACGGCGTTTGGATAGCAAGTGTCGGAAACATAAACTATCCGTCAAGGAAAGGACTTTCCGAGAAGGAGCTTAAAAAAGAGCTTCTGGCAATCGTTGATAATTGCGAGAGACTCAATATAAACAGTATATTTTTCCAGATCCGCCCAACCGCCGATGCACTTTACCGCTCCGAGCTTTTCCCTGCAAGTGAATTTGTTTCGGGAAAGCAGGGTCAGGAGGCCGACGGCGGCTTTGACTCGTTCGAATATCTGATATCTGTTGCACACAGTAAAAACATTTCGGTTCACGCCTGGGTAAATCCCTTGCGAATAACCTACGGAAGTGCAAAATATCCGAAAACAGACCTATCCGCCCTCTGCGACGGACACGTAGCGCGCGAAAATCCCGAATGGGTGATAGCTTATGATGACGGAAAGCTGTATTTTGACGCAGGAAATCCCTCAGTCAGAGATTATATTGCGCGCGGTGTTTCCGAAATAGTTAAGAATTACTCGGTTGACGGAATAATTTTCGACGATTATTTTTATCCCTATCCCGTAAAAACAGAAGACGGCATAATAGCCGAATTTGACGACCAAAGCACATATCTCAAATACGGCGGTACGCTCTCTCTTGAGGATTGGCGCCGAGAAAACATCAATTCCTTGATCGAAGAGTGTTACAATGCCGTAAAGAGAGAAAACAAGCTTTGTCTGTTCGGAGTTTCTCCATTTGGCATCTGGCAAAACGGGGATGGCAGTGATAGCGGCTCAAGGACCGCAGGGCTTGAAGCATACCACTCTCTTTATTGCGACGCGCTTGCCTGGGCAAAGGGGGGATACGTTGATTATATTTCCCCGCAGCTCTATTGGAGCTTTGATACGGGAGTTGCTCCTTATGAAGAGCTTTCGCGCTGGTGGTCAGAGGCTATCGAGGATACCGACACAAAGCTTATCATCAGCCATGCGGCTTATATGTACGCCTCATGGGACTCCCCCGAAGGAGAAATGACCGAGCAGATAGCTTTTTCAAAGAAAGCACAAAACTACCGCGGAAGCATTATGTTCGGTTATGCCGATATTGCAAATAACACGTCAGGTGTAGCCGACGAAATCGCTCAAGCCTTCGATAAGGAAATAATTTATTCCGATTGATAAAAAAAAGCTGTTGGAAGTAAAAACTTACTTTCAACAGCTTATTTATTAGCTTCTATTAAATTTTCGTCACAACAGCAGCTATCCTTTAAGGCTTTATAATGGGGCCCCAACCGCTATTGTCCTCTGTCTGATAAGTGCCCTCAAGCAAGGGAGCAGAAGTAGTGTCTTCCGCCTTTGTGTCTGTAACGACATCAGCATCTGTCTCTTTTACCTCTTCATTTTCTTTGCAGGAAGCCATTGAAAGAGCCATTACTCCTGCCAGAATAAGAGCAAGCAATATTTTTTTATTCATTTTACACCTCTGTAAATTTTTATTTTTCATATATATTTTACCACAATCGGCGGTAAATGTCAACATTATTCGATCAGCCGTTGCTTATCTGCCCCTTAAAGCTTGATGGCGAGCAGCCAACGTATCTTCCGAACACCCTTGAGAAATAAGACATATTATCAAAGCCGCATTTCCCCGCAACCTCCGATACCGTTACGTTTGATTCCGCAAGCATTTTCTTCGCCGCATTACAGCGAACGGTATTC
>JAZRJC010000104.1:0-3497 GCA_045645605.1 Eubacteriales bacterium
TGCGCTGCGGACTTCTCGGAAAAAAACTTGGCCATAGCTATTCTCCGCAGATACACAGCTTTTTAGGAGATTATTCCTATGAACTGTTCGAAAAGGCACCGGATGAGTTGGCTGATTTGTTGAAAAACGGAGATTTTGCAGGTCTGAATGTGACGATTCCCTATAAAAAGGAAGTTTTGCAGCTTTTGCAAAACAGGTGAAAATCGTTGACTGACATAAATTTTAATCTCTTATCCTGCCCCGTTTGCAAAAAGCCGCTTTCAAAAACAGAAGCAAACAGTCTTGTTTGCGAGGGTATTTTTGATGCGGAAAAGAAAGGCTTAAAAAAGCACTGCTTTGATATTGCCAAAAGCGGATACGTAAATTTGATTTGCGGAAAAAGCTCGGGAGGCGACTCGAAGGAATGTGTTAAGTGCCGTACCGACTTTTTAGAGCTTGGGTATTATAAAAAAATATCCGACACCATAAATCTTCTCGCACAAAAATATGCAAAAAACGGCATCGCTCTTGATGCAGGCTGCGGCGAGGGTTATTATTCAAACGCTTATGCAAAAGAAACGGGAAATCATCTTTTCGGTATTGATATCTCAAAGCCGGCCGTTGAGCATTCGGCAAAGACTGCAAAAGCAAAGGGCCTTCGCAAAGTTTTTTTCGCAGTTGCGGGAATTTTCGCACTTCCCTTTCTTGATAACTCCTTCGACCTTATTATAAATATTTTTGCCCCCTGTGCGGAAGCAGAATTCAAAAGAGTGCTGAAGGATAACGGGATCCTTATTATAGCCTCGGCGGGAGTAAACCACCTCTTTGAGCTAAAAGAAGCGATATACGATATTCCAAACAAGAACGAGGCAAGAGCTGATTTTCCGTCTGATATGGAGCTTGTTGAAAAAACCACCGTTAAATATAGCATTGACCTAAAAAGTCAAGAGGAAATTCAAAATTTATTTGCGATGACTCCTTATTATTACAGAACCTCGCTTGAGGATAAGGACAAGCTCTCAAGGCTTACATCTCTTACAACTACAGTTGAGGTTGATTTTTCAGTTTACAGAAAGAATGGATAAAGCTATGAAGGTTTCACTTTGTATTCCGATGTATAACGAAGCGGAAATTATCGCTGACACAGCGAAAACTCTAAAAAAATATATGGACGAGAATTTCGGCTCTGATTATGAGATTATTTTTTCAAATGACGGCAGTGTTGACGGATGCGATAAAATAGTAACCGATCTGAAATTAGATAACGTTCGTGTTGTCGGATACGACAAAAACAAGGGTAAAGGATGTGCTATCCGTACTGCATTTTTAGCGTCGATGGGCGAATACGTTATGTTTACAGACTCGGACTTGGCTTATGGAACAGACGTAATCAAAAAAATGATCTCCGCCCTTGAATCATCACCCGACACATACCTTGCAATAGGCTCAAGAAATATCGACTCAAACGGATACGAAGAATATACATTTATAAGAAAATTAGCGTCAAAGACGTATATTAAAATCGTTAATCTTGTCGGCGGCTTCAAGCTCTCGGACTCTCAATGCGGCTGCAAGGCGTTTCGCGGTGACGCGGCTAAAAGCATTTTTTCAAGGTGTACCGTTGACGGCTTCGCATTTGATCTTGAGGCAATTTTAATTTCACAAAAGCTTGGATATAAAATCAAAGAAGTACCCGTAAAGGTGATAAATCACAGAGAATCAAAGGTAAACGTGCTTCGCGATACCTTCAGTATGCTTTCCGACCTTCGAAAAATGAAGAAAAGAATCAATAAAGAATTCAAATAATATCAATATGTAAAAACCGCCGAGGACTTTTGTAGCCTTCGGCGATTTTGGTCGTTTATGGGCAAAGCGTGAAATATTTTCTTGACATATTTTTGATTTTAGTGTAGAATATAAATATTGAACAGACTATTTAAGGGCGTGATGTTTTGAAAATAAAAACAAGAAAAATCTCATATGAGAAGCTTTTGAAGATAGAAAAGCCGAAGCAAAAAAAGCCTCTGAAGCCTCTCTTTTTGCTCGGTCTTCTCATAAGAATTCTCTCAATTCCCGATTTTATCGCAACAAAATTCAAAAGCACGGGGAAAATTCCGAACGATATCGGGCCTTGTATGATCCTTATGAACCATTCAAGCTTTATTGATCTCAAAATCGCATATAAGTTGCTTTTCCCAAAGCATAGATTCGGTATCGTTTGTACCTCGGACGGCTTTATCGGAAAAAATCTCCTGATGCGGCTTCTCGGCTGTATTCCAACCAAAAAGTTCGTCACCGATTTTAATCTTATCGGTGATATCAAGCATATGCTTTTCAAAAAAAAGACAAGCGTTTTGATGTATCCCGAGGCAAGCTACAGCTTTGACGGAACGGCAACTGCACTTCCGCGTCAGTTAGGAGCGCTCTTGAAGCGGCTTGGAGTTCCCGTTGTCTTCATTAAAACCGAGGGCGCTTTCACACGCGATCCCCTCTATAACGGATTGCAGATAAGAAAAGTAAACGTCAGCGCCAATATCGAGGTGCTTTTGACAAAAGAACAGCTTGAATCTCTTTCGGCAACCGAAATCTCCGAAATTCTTGACACTGCTTTTACGTTTGACGCATTCAAATGGCAAAAGGACAACAAAATTAAAATAACCGAGCCATTTCGCGCAGACGGACTCGAAAGAATACTTTACAAATGTCCGCACTGTCTCGCCGAGGGAAAAACTACAGGAAAAGGCGCTCTGCTGACCTGCCAAAGCTGCGGAATCGTCTATGAGATGGACGAATATGGCTCGCTTTCTGCTAAAAACGGCGAAACCCTCTTTTCTCACGTCCCCGATTGGTATGCGTGGGAAAGACAGATGGTACGGGAAGAGATAGAAAATAACGAATACCTTTTGGACGTGCCTGTAAAGATCGGAGTTATGATAGACTACAAGTCTATCAATTTCATAGGCGACGGAAGATTGACCCACACAAAAGACGGCTTTTCTCTTGTCGGTGCTGACGAAAAATTGAATTATAATCAAAAAGCAAGAGCCTCCTATAGCCTTTATGCCGATTATTTTTGGTATGAGATCGGAGACGTGATCTGCATCGGAGACAACGATGCCCTCTACTATTGTTTTCCGCCAAAGGAAGTCCCCGTTGCAAAGGTCAGACTTGCAACAGAGGAAATATTCAAGGCAGAAAAGAAAAGCAAAACAGAAATCAAGGAATAAAAAATGCCGCTGCAAGCGCAAATTTTAACGCTTGCAGCAGCATTTTTGTTTTTAGTTATAGTTTCACTGACAATTCAACAAGTTTTTTGTGTTACATAAAATACTCTAATTTTAATATAAAAGCCCCATCCTTTCGGATGAGGCAAAAATCATCATATCCATTGAAAACCGAATAAAGTAAAGTGTTAGAGTAAAAGAAACTCAAATAATCAAGCTTGAAAACAAAAGTAGTTCAAGCCCTCGGGCTATTAGTATCAATCAGCTAAATACATTACTGCACTTACACCTTTG
>JAZRJC010000105.1:0-7659 GCA_045645605.1 Eubacteriales bacterium
CTTTATTTACCGTCCCCAAAAGAAGCAGGAAAAAGAAACGAACGCTATGAGAAACGCTCTCCAGGTTGGAGATGAAATTACAACTATCGGCGGTATTATCGGTAAGATAGTCAGCATAAAGGAAGAAACTCTTATGCTTGAAACAGGCCATGACAGAACCAAGATCCGTATTCTCAAGAGTGCGGTAAGATGCGTTGACGTAAAGGCCGAGGACGCTCAAAATTAAATAACAAGGTTATAAAATCGCCTCCCATATACTATAATTAAAATATAGTTTATATCGGAGGCTTTTTTATGAATAAACAGAGCTTTAGAAAACGGGCTTCGCAAAAAAACGATAACTCTGAATTTTCAGCGAAAAACACCTTTTTGGCGTCAATTTGGGGCTTTCTTTCCTTTATCGCGGCATCCGCCTTGCTTATTTTTCTGGGAACGGCTATATCCTATTCCACAAACGACCCGCAAAAAACAGAGGGCTTATTCGGGTTACTCTCTCTTTATGCTGCTCTCTTTATCGGCGGCTTTGTAACTGCAAAGATAAGCGGCAGCTCGGCCTTCACCTCGGGAATTGTTTTCACCGCCTTATCGGTCGGCTCGCTTTTTCTTGCGGCGGCATATCAAGGCGGCTCGTCGGTCGGCGGAGCGGGAATAATCATATTAAGGCTTTTAAGTGCCGCCGTACCAATGCTTGGCAGTCTTGTCGGCAGCCTCAAGGGGAAACCCCGTCATAAAGCACCGAAATTCAGAAAAAGATAATTTTTCAGAAAAAAATGATTTTTCTCTTATTAAATACCAAAAAAGGCTGTCGCTCTGCATTTGATGCATAGCGACAGCCTTTTTCTTGCTTCAATTAAAATTACGAATAAAACGTATGACATCCGAGCGTCATAACGAAATCACGGTTGTTCGGAACCCACAAGTTTTCCGAGGCCTCAATATTCAAAAAGTAGATAATATCCTCCGAAAGAGTATATCCCTCAAGGCATATCTTTGCGGCAATAACGCTTATCTCATAAGGCTCCTCGTATATCGTACCGTTGACGGTCGGGGTAAACTGAACACCAAACTTTTTATCAAAAATCACGTCGTAAACGGTATTGGGAAAGCTTTCGTGTCTCGCCCTGTTCATAACGACGTTGCCGACCGCTATCTGCCCCTCAAGGCTCTCCCCTCGGCTTTCCGCGGAAATAATTCTTGACAGCCAATAAAGCACCTCGCCGTCATATATGTTCTCGGCACTCTCTGCTCTCTTTCCCGACCTTGTTAAATGTACAACGCCTCCCGTTTCCGTCATCTCCCACAGAACCTCAAGTCCATATGCCTTTGAAATGACTCTTATCGGCACAAAGAGTCTTCCGTTAATGATGATGTTACCTCTCTGGCAATAAAAATATCTGCCGTTCACCTCTATATAATGCTCACCCTCGGTAACGCGGATATCCATATTTATTCCATATACCCTTGCCGTTCGTGTTTTTTTCTCCCATTCGACCGCGTCTCCCATTCTCTCACAAACAGAGCGCAGCGGGACATAGGTAATTCCGCTTACTAAATAAGCCTCTCCGTTAAGTATTTTTTCGCCCTCAAGTCTCACCTCAACAGTGTGAATAATTTCCTTTGCGTCCTTTATATCTGCCGCCGGGGTCGGGACGGCAAAAAGCATCGCCGCCGTCAGCAAGGCCGATATAAACAGAACGCCTCTTTTCCTTTGCTTTCTCAATATTCCTCTTCCTTTCCTTATCTTTTTGCGGGATAATTTTTACCCCTTATGACGTAATTATTGTCAGCCATGGCTTTTATTATTCACACTCTTGGAAAAAATACCCAAAAATAAGAATAATAAAATCAAATCTAAAGTCTTGAAAGGGTTTTCACCGCATCTCTTTCACAGATGATTTTTCCATGCTCGGATATGTATGCGTAAAGAAAATCCGAATCCATGCTCTCGCCGTATTCCGAGACAAAATCTATCAAATTGCGATTTCCTCTCTCCTCAAGAATAAGATACCAAGCACCGCTCTCGTCTCTGTAAGCCCCGCTCTGACCCGCATATTTCATAGCATCAAGCCTTCTGCAAAGAGCTAAAAGTGTGCTGATATTCCGAATTTTGAAGGACATCGTTCTCTTTGTTGCAAGCTCTCTTTTATTAGTCTTATAGCCGATAAGCTCGCTCGTGTCTCTCTCCCTCCTATTCTTGTACGCCGCGTCGCGGCTGAAATTGTTTTTTATCTCGGAATCTCCGATTTTCGTTACAAACATTTCGCAGCCGCCTCTGATGGACGGATACACCTGAACGAAAACCCTCTCTTGGGCTGCATCAAATCCCGTTTTGTGCTTTGCCTCATCGAGTATGCTCCAGACGGCTCGCCTTGTTTCCGTGTTGGCATAATCAAGGCTTTTGCAATCAAGTGAATACTCACGCATATCCTCGCTTGTCAGCATTATCTTAAGCTTGCTGTCGCTTATCAGTATCAGCTCCATTTCAAATACGATTACTAAATAATCGTCTCCTTTCAAAAAATCAACGCAATTGGCTTTCTATATCCATTATAATCATAAATATGAAAAAAGGCTACCCCTAAATTTATGGTAATTTTTCTGCATAAAATAGGCTTTTGCGCTAATACTTGACTAAAATACCTTTACAATGTATAATATATGCATATAAAGGACAAAATTTCTTGTTTTTTGAGGGGAGGTGCTTTTATGGATTTCAATATTTCGGAAAGCTCGGTAGAAATTTCTATGCCCCAACTATGCCTGTTTGCCTCTCGCCGAGGAAATATCGGCTCACTCTCCCAAAAGTCCTTCCACCCAAAAGACAAATTCGTCTCAAAATATCTCGAAAAAAAGCTTCTTGAGTCTGCCTTCCGGAATAATTCCAAGGAGCTTTCATCATCAGTTGATTTTGACGGCGTCACCTACAAAATAAAGGACTCTGCCGATTCCTTCTATTTCGACGGAGAAAAATGCAGTCTTGAGCTTGTGCGGAGTATCTCGCAGAAGAATTTGTCTCTCCGCCCCGATAATTTCAGCGCAGTAAGGCTTATATCGCTCGGATATCTCGCAACAAGGCAGCTTGATATCGACTGCGTCGAGCTTGTTTTTACCAACGTTTCAAATGAGAGCTGTGAGAGCAATTCTATCGTTCGGGTGCGTGACAAGGAATATTTGGAAGAGAAATTTTTTTCATATTTGTCAAAAATTCATCCCGCGGTGATGCTTGAGATCGAAAGAAAAAAGAGTGACCTGCCTTCAATCGAAAAAATAAAATTCCCCTTTCCCTCCATAAGAAAGGGACAGAGAGATTTAATAGAAATGTGCTACGGCGCAATATGCAGAAATGAAATTTTATTTGCGGCAGCTCCCACGGGAACAGGAAAGACTATATCAACCCTCTACCCTGCCATAAAAGCCATGGCTCGCGGAAAATGCGATAAAATTTTCTATCTGACTGCCAAGTCAAGCACTCGCCGCGAGGCCTTTTCAGCTATAAAAAAGATGCACGAGGCTGGTGCAAGGATTCGTGCCATTATTCTTTCGCCAAAGGAATATATGTGTAAAAACGATACGGGACGGATGATTTTCGGCGTCGGTGAATATCTCTGCTCTGCCGAAAAATGCCCGCTCGCAAGAGGATATTATGACAGAGTTGATGCCGCCGTCTCCGAGCTTTTGTCAAAATATAACGGCTTCACGCCCAGTCTTATTTTTGAAGCCGCCGCTAAATACAGTATATGCCCTTATGAGTTGTCCCTTGACTTGAGCCAAAAATGTGACGTCATTATCTGCGATTACAATTACGTTTACGACCCCCGCGTGTATCTCCGCCGCTATTTTGACGTGAATACCGACGATACGTCACCACCGCAAAAGTACGTCTTTCTTATTGACGAGGCGCATAATCTTCTTGACCGTGCAAGAGAAATGTACTCCTCTGCTCTTTGCCGAAGCTCGTTTGAGAAGCTGTTTTCGGTAATACCGAGAGAGGAAAAAACGCTCAACGAATCGCTTATAAACGTAATCAAGGGCTTCCATAAGCTCCGTTGGCTTTGCTCGGATAATATTTTCACCGACGAACACGGAATAGAGCACGGCTTTTATATCAGCCGCGAACCGCTTATGGCTCTTAACGAGGCTCTTGAGGCCTTCTCAAAAACCTCCTCCTTATGGCTTTCAAAAAATCAATCAAGCCATCTTCATCAGAGCGTAAACACGTTAAATAAGCTCGTTCGTGATTACGAAACTATTATGCTTTATTACGACGATGCCTTCCGCACCTACGTCACAATCGACGGAGGGGATACGGAGGTCCGTCTTTTCTGCCTTGACCCCTCAAGGATACTTAATATTTGCCATAACAGAAGCATATCAACTATTCTTTTCTCGGCAACCCTCACGCCTATCGACTATTTTGCCGACGTTCTGGGGGGTGGGCGCGGATATGCGTCAATATCTCTCCCGTCGCCCTTCAGCTCTGACAATCTCTGTATCGCCGCCACGCGACATATAAGCACACGATACGAGGACAGAGAGAGATCTGTGCCAAGAATAGTGTCTGCTATTGCCGCCGTCGTGTCAAAGAAAAAGGGAAATTATATCGTTTACCTGCCGTCGTACAGCTATCTTCAGAACGTCGTGTCCCTTTTCGGAGACAAATTCCCAAGCGTGCCGATAAAGGTGCAGACGAGAAATATGTCTCTTTCCGAAAAAGAGGACTTTTTAAACTTCTTTGAGGACGACGAAGGAGTTTTGCGAATAGGCTTTTGCGTTCTCGGAGGCAGCTTCTCGGAGGGCGTTGACCTGCCGGGCGGCCGTCTTATCGGCAGTATCATAATAGGCGTTGGACTTCCAGGTCTCTCAAATGAGCAAAACATAATCCGTGAATTCTACGATATAAAATGCGAAAGAGGCTATGACTATGCCTATACCTACCCCGGCATGAACAAAGTGCTTCAAGCCTCGGGCAGAGTTATCCGCCGAGAGGATGACCGAGGCGTTGTCGTCCTTATTGACGACAGATATGACTCAACCGAATACCGCTCGCTTTTCCCCGAGCATTGGAGAGACATAAAATTTGCCGATTCCGCCTCCTCTCTCTCGGAAATTATAGAGGATTTCTGGCGAAACACACTATTGACAAAAAAGTGATAAAGTATTATAATATAATAGAAAAAATATTAAGTTCAGGGAGAATAATAAACTAATGGAAAAAACAAAAATTGATGAGCTCAAGAAGGCTGCCGCCGCTATTCGACTCGGCGCTCTTGAAGGCGTTTTCAATGCAAGCTCGGGACATCCGGGCGGCTCTCTTTCGATAGCAGATATTCTTGCATACCTCTATTTTGAGGAGATGAATATTGACCCCAAAAATCCAAAAAAAGCAGACCGCGACCGTCTTGTTCTCTCAAAGGGACACACAGCTCCGGGACTCTACGCGGCTCTTGCCGAGCGCGGTTATTTCGACAAGGCGCTCTTAAAAACACTCCGACGACCCGACAGCTTTCTTCAGGGTCACCCCGACATGAAGAACACACCCGGAGTTGATATGAGCACAGGCTCCTTGGGTCTTGGCATATCCGCTGCCTGCGGTATGGCTCTCTCCGCTAAAATTTCGGGCGACCCCTATCGCGTATATGCTATCGTCGGCGACGGCGAGAGTGAGGAGGGTCAGGTTTGGGAGGCAGCTATGTTTGCCGCTCACTATAAGCTCGATAACCTTTGCGTAATTCTTGACTGGAACGGTCTTCAGATCGACGGTCCCGTTGCCGAGGTTATGAACCCCACTCCTCTTGATAAAAAGTTTGAAGCCTTCGGCTTCCACGTAATTTGTGCCGACGCTCACGATTTCGAGTCGCTTGAGGCGGCGTTTAGCGAAGCAAAAGCCACAAAGGGCAAGCCCTCTGCAATTATTGCAAAGTCAATAAAGGGTAAGGGCGTTTCGTTTATGGAAAATCAGGCCGGCTGGCACGGCAAGGCTCCGAGCGTAGAGCAGTATGAAGCCGCTGTTGCAGAAATCAAGGCGTCAATCGGATAAGGGGGAATATTATAATGGCAGATATCAAAAAGGTAGCCACAAGAGAATCGTACGGTAATGCGCTCGCAGAGCTTGGCGATAAATATGATTTCGTAGTTCTTGATGCCGACCTGGCAGAGGCTACAAAAACTATAACCTTCAAGAAAAAATTCCCCAACCGCTTCTTTGATTGCGGTATTGCCGAGGGAAATATGATGTCGGTGGCGGCAGGTATCGCATCAACAGGCAAGGTGGTTTTCGCATCATCCTTTGCTATGTTTGCGGCAGGCCGTGCATTCGACCAGGTTCGTAATTCAATTGCTTATCCTCGTCTGAACGTTAAAATAGGTGCAACTCACGCAGGTATCACTGTCGGCGAGGATGGTGCAACGCATCAGTGTCTTGAGGACATCGCTCTTATGCGTACTATCCCCGGAATGACCGTTATCAATCCCTCGGACGACGTTGAGGCAAAGGCTGCAGTTGAGGCTGCAATAAAGCTTGACGGCCCCGTTTATATGCGATTCGGAAGATTTGCCACACCTGTTCTTAACGACGGTGCGGATTACAAATTCGAGATCGGCAAGGGCGTTAATATGGCTGACGGTGATGACGTTACTATCGTTGCAACAGGCTTTACTGTACATATGGCGCTTGAGGCAAGAGAGCTGCTTCTGAATGAAGGCATCTCAGCAAGAGTTATCAACATTCACACGATAAAACCGATCGACCGCGACATCATCATTGACGCCGCAAGGTCAACCGGCGCTATCGTCACAACCGAGGAGCACAATATTATCGGCGGACTCGGCTCAGCTGTAGCCGAGGTTGTATCAGAGGCTTGTCCCGTTCCGGTTGTCAGACACGGCGTTGAGGATAAATTCGGCAAGTCAGGCACAGTTTCCGCTCTTCTGGAGGCATACGGCTTCACTCCGAAGGCCCTCACAGAGAAGGTAAAGCTTGCTATAAGCCTGAAAAAGTAAAATAATAAGGCAAATATAAAAAAGGACGGATATAAATCCGTCCTTTTTGCGTGAAAATCTCTTTTGCCGAAAATGAAAACAGGGCCGAGTCCAAGACCCAGCCCCATTCTCAATTTAATATCATTAAATATCTTATATTCACAGCGGACATCCGCAAATAAATCACAAAGTGGTTTTATGTAAATATATGCAATATTACTAATGTAATAAATCTGTTTATTATTTTGCGTAATCAACTGCGCGACTCTCGCGAATAAGATGAATCTTGATCTGACCAGGGTATTTAACCTCGTTCTTGATCTTCTGCGCGATATCGTGTGCAATTACTACCATTCCCTCGTCATTTACCTCCTCAGGCTTAACCATAACGCGGATTTCACGTCCTGCCTGAATTGCAAATGCCTTTTCAACACCATCAAAGCCTACAGCGATTTCCTCAAGCTTCTGCAAGCGCTTAATGTAGTTTTCAAGGTCTTCGCGTCGAGCACCCGGTCTTGCTGCCGAAATAGCGTCTGCCGCCTGCACGATAAATGCGATGACTGTTTGAGGCTCTACGTCGTTGTGATGCGCCTCGATTGCGTGAATAATATCCTTGCTTTCCTTGAACTTGCGTACCGCCTCAACACCTATCTGAACGTGCGAGCCCTCAACGTCGTGCGG
>JAZRJC010000106.1:0-2413 GCA_045645605.1 Eubacteriales bacterium
AGGAAATTCTATGTTTGACATTTTCGATGCCCTTGCCTTGATCGGAGGTCTATGCCTATTTCTGTTCGGTATGAACGTGATGGGTGACGGACTTGAAAGACGTGCAGGAAACAGCTTGAAGGCACTTCTCGGCAAGCTTACAGACAGTAAACTTAAGGGCTTTTTAACGGGTATGGGTGTTACCGCTGTTATTCAAAGCTCGTCCGCCACAACCGTTATGGTGGTTGGCTTCGTTAACTCTAAGGTAATGACCTTAAAGCAATCCATTGGCGTGATTATGGGCGCGAATATCGGTACGACCGTTACCTCTTGGCTTCTCAGCCTTGGCGGTATCTCGAGCGATAATATAATAATGAAGCTTCTTAAGCCGATGTCCTTTACTCCCATACTCGCTCTTATCGGTATCGCATTTACCATGTTCTCGAAGTCCTCAAAGAAAAAGGACGTTGGAACGATACTTCTTGGATTTGCAACGCTGATGTTCGGTATGGATGCTATGAGCGATGCGGTAAAGGGACTTGCGGAGGTTCCCGAGTTCCAAAACCTCTTCCTCGCATTCACAAATCCTATTCTCGGTGTGCTTGTCGGCGCACTCGTTACGGCAATTATTCAGTCCTCGTCTGCTTCCGTCGGTATTCTTCAGGCGTTAAGTGTAACCGGCGCGGTATCCTATTCTGCGGCGATTCCGATCATCATGGGTCAGAATATCGGTACTTGTGTAACCGCAATGCTCTCGTCCTTCGGTGCGAATAAAAACGCAAAGCGCGCTTCGTTCATTCACCTGTTGTTCAACGTAATAGGAACTGTAATTTGTCTTACTGTATTCAGCCTTATCAGTCTTATATTCAAGCCGCTGATACTGAGCGAATCAGCAACATATTTAGGTATTGCAATATGCCACACCATATTCAATGTTATTTGCACCATTATTCTTCTGCCAGCATCCTCGCTCCTTGAAAAGCTCGCCTATAAGCTCGTTCCCGAAGGAAAAGCTCCTGAAAAGATCGTTGAGCTTGACGAGCGTCTGCTTGCAACACCTCCCGTTGCGGTTGAAAGATGCTGTCAGCTTGCATCCAAGATGGCAAGCGAGGCAGTCGAGGGCTTTAAGCTGAGCATAGAGTCTATAAGAAATTATTCCCCCGAAATCGCCGAGAAAATCAGAAAGATCGAGGATGATACAGATCATTACGAGGATATTCTCGGAACATATCTTACGAAGCTAAGTAAGAGTCAAGTGTCCGACGAGGACAGCGCAACCGTGACCAAGCTCCTGAAGGCAATCGGTGACTTCGAGCGCATTTCCGACCACGCTGTAAACGTGCTTGAATCGGTGGAGGAGCTTCGTGAAAAAGGCATTGAGTTCTCACCTGCTGCAAAAGAGGAAATTGCTACTCTTTGCGCCGCAACGGATGAGATACTTGCCTTGACCGAAACCGCTTTCATTAACAACGATATTGCGCTTGCATACGACGTTGAGCCTCTTGAACAGGTTATCGACAACCTTAAAACCCTTCTCCGTAATAACCATATCGCAAGACTCAAGGAAGGCTTTTGCACCGTTGAAACCGGATTTATATGGTCGGATCTCATCACAAACTTTGAGCGTGTGAGTGACCATTGCTCCAACGTTGCCGTCGGTATTATCGACGTAAGTGAGCATACAATGAATGCTCACGAGGTGATTAAGAACCTTAAAGCAGGCAATGCACATTACAGCGATAAGTACGAGGAATATTCGAGCAAGTATTCCGTAGTTAAGCTTGCATAATATTAAGAGGGCTGGCGAAAGCAATCGTCAGCCCTCAAACTTTGCATTGCTGTAGTCAAAGAAAACGCGCTCAGCTAAATGCCAAGGAAACAACATATTTTCTTCCCCAATAACCTAATACTTTTGAGAGGTCTATCTGCAAACGCGTGACAGACCTCTTTTTTGCAAATTCTTTGCAAAAAACCGTCAAAAAACAGACTGTTTTTACTAATCGCATTTTTGAAGTACGCTTTCAATAACGCAAAAACCTAGATAAATCAAGGCTTTTTGTGCTATACAGTGCTATATTGCAAAGTTGTTTATATAATAGGGCAAGTCAAAAAGGTGTTTTTTGACGGTGAAATTCGCTTCATATCTTGAAAATCAGCGCAGAATATGGTAAAATAAATTACCTAAGAAAGAAAAACAAAACCCGGAAAGGAGGGATGTATTATGAAAAAGAAAAAGGAAGAAATGCGAGATTTTTTACAGATTATGTCCCTCGATGGAAGCAGACTGTTTGGGAAGAAAAAGCTTACCGCTTTTAAGGACGGAAAGCTTGACCGAAGGCTGTTTTCGGGTGTTCTGGACAATAGTCTAGATTCTATGAAGCTCGAAGAGGTATTCAAGAAGCACAAGGATGAGATGCCGTTCCCATTCATTGAA
>JAZRJC010000107.1:0-2577 GCA_045645605.1 Eubacteriales bacterium
TACTGATATTCGTACAGCGGAGATGACAAAGGTTGTTGAAAACACGTTCCGTGCGGTAAATATCGCATTTGCAAACGAGCTTGCGAAGATCTGCCGTCACGATAATATGGATGTTTATGAGATAATTAAGATCTGTAATATGCATCCCCGTGTAAATATTCTTCAGCCCGGCCCCGGTGTTGGAGGACACTGTATTTCTGTTGACCCTTGGTTCCTTGTTGGAGACTATCCGAGTCTTACAAAGGTAATTAACGAGTCTATGAAAATAAATGACAGTATGCCTGATTTTGTTCTCAACAGAATCCACGAGATTATGAAGGAAAACAATATCACAGATATCAGTCGTGTTGGCTTGTACGGACTTTCATATAAGGAAAACGTAGATGACCCCCGTGAGTCTCCTACGCTTCAGCTTCTTGAGAGTCAGGCACGTCACCTGGCAGCACCGATTAAGTCTTATGACCCTTATTTTGAAAATGATCTTGTTCCAAATCAGTATCACGATTTTGATAAGTTCCTTGAAGATACCGACCTTGTTGTAATTATGGTAAATCATAATCAGATCAAGGAAAATATGGACAAGCTCAAAGGAAAAATCGTATTTGATACACGTAAGTGCTGCGATTTGCCCGGTACATACAGATTATAATGTGAAAGGACATTAGATAATGAAAACAGTAATGCTCGTCTTCGGCACACGCCCTGAGGCTATAAAGATGTGCCCCCTTGTAAATGAATTAAAAACAAGAGAAAATATAAAAACGGTAGTATGCGTAACGGGGCAGCACCGCCAGATGCTTGATATGGTGCTTGACACGTTTGAGGTCGTTCCCGACTATGACCTTTCTATTATGAAGGACAAGCAGACGCTTTTTGATATTACAACGAATATTCTGAATGGCTTGGGAGAGGTTCTTGATGAAGCAAAGCCCGACGTTGTGCTTGTTCACGGAGATACGTCAACCACCTTCGTAACGGCTCTTGCGTGCTTCTATAAGCAGATTCCCGTTGGACACGTTGAGGCAGGACTCAGAACGTACAATATTTATAGTCCTTATCCGGAGGAATTTAACAGACAGGCTGTGTCTATTATTTCAAAATACAATTTTGCACCGACAGAGCTTTCAAGATCTAATCTTATAAAAGAGGGCAAGGACGAGAGCACGATTTATATTACGGGAAACACTGCTATTGACGCGCTCAAAACAACCGTTCGTGATGACTACACTCATCCCGAGCTTGAATGGGCAAAGGACAGCCGCCTTATTATGATAACTGCACACCGCAGAGAGAATCAGGGTGAGCCTATGCACAATATGTTCCGCGCAATTCGTCGCGTTATGGAGGAGCATCCCGACGTAAAGGCAATATATCCGATTCATATGAATCCCGTAGTTCGTCAGGCGGCGGACGAGGAGCTTGGCGGATGCGACAGAATCCACATAATAGAACCGCTTGAGGTGCTTGATTTCCACAACTTCCTCGCTCGAAGTTTTATGATTTTAACGGATAGCGGAGGAGTTCAGGAGGAGGCGCCCTCTCTCGGTAAGCCTGTGCTTGTAATGAGAGACACGACTGAGCGTCCAGAGGGAATTGCGGCAGGAACGCTTAAGCTTGTTGGAACTGACGAGCAGGTGATTTACGATAATTTCAAGCTGCTTCTTGAAAGCCGTGAGGTATATGACGCTATGTCGAAGGCAAGTAATCCATACGGCGACGGCTTTGCTTGCCGTAGAATTGCAGATATTTTAGAGGGTAAATGAAGGTTCAAGCCATAATAAAAGAAAAAAAGGCTGAGCCGCTGATAGATCTGTTGATTTCACTCATTCGGTATGCCGTTTTTGGTACGGGTGGCGAAAAGCTTGAGATGACAGATATATCAGAGGATCAGATGGCGAAATTATATCGTGTTTCAAAGGCTCACGACCTTGCTCATCTTGTTGCAATCGCCCTTTCAAAATTAGGCAGACTTTCTGACGACGAGCTGTCATTTTCCTTTGAAAAGCAACAAATGAAGGCGCTTACAAGATACGAAAGAATGTCTGTAACACTCTCGAAAATCTGTGACGCTCTCGAAGGAGCTGAAATACCATTTATACCACTAAAGGGGGCTGTGATTCGCCGATATTATCCCGAGCCTTTTATGAGAACAAGCGGAGATATTGACGTTTTAGTACATGAGGAAGATCTTGAAAGAGCGAAAAGTATATTTATTGATGAGCTTGGGTTTGAGTTTGTTCGTAAAGGGCCTCACGATATATCATTTTTAACACCGAACAAAATCAACGTTGAGCTGCACTATTCCTTGATTGAAGAAAACAGGGTAAGATCCGCAGAAATACCGCTTGCAGACGCGTGGGATAGCACAACGGCTGTTGACGGAAAAAAATATCAGTACGAATTTACACACACAATGCTTTATTACTACCATATAGCACATATGGCTATGCATTTCGTTATGGGCGGATGCGGTATAAAGCCGTTTATTGATATTTATATTTTGAATCACGGTGTTGATCTGAACAGGGAAGAGATAGATGCAAAATTAAAGGACGGCGGTCTTGAGGTTTTCTCAAA
>JAZRJC010000108.1:0-29674 GCA_045645605.1 Eubacteriales bacterium
CTTCTTGAGCATATCTATAATTTTGAAAAGATGCTCGACCTCTTGCTCTGTAAGAGACGAGGTCGGCTCGTCAAGCACGATGATTTTTGAATCATAGGAAACCGCCTTTGCAATTTCTGCCATTTGCCTGTCGGCTACCGACATCGTGCTCATTATTCTTCTCGGATTTATTTTTAAGCCAAGCTCATCGAAAATTTTTGTGGTTTTTTTGAGCATAGTATGCTCCGAGGTAATAAAGCCGACGCTCTTTGGATATCTCCCAAGCCAGATGTTATCCATAACGTTTCTCTTAAGCGCCTGATTAAGCTCCTGATGAACCATAGCAACGCCATGCTCAAGAGCATCCTTCGGACTCTTGAAGGAAACCTCTCGCCCATCAAGATAAACTCGACCTGAATCCTTTTGATAGATCCCAAAAAGACATTTCATAAGAGTGGACTTCCCGGCACCGTTCTCACCCATAAGTGCGTGAACTGTTCCCCGCCTTACAGAAAGCGAGACCCTATTAAGCGCCTTTACCCCCGGAAATTCCTTGCTGATATCCTCCATCCGAAGCAAAACTTCATTTGCATCTGCCATTTGTTATTCCTTTCCACGGGATATTTTAATCTTAACCGAGATACTTTGAATAAGAAATTCTTACCTTTGCAATTCCTTTATCTATATTATAATCGTCCGAAATGCCGTCAATAAGAGTCTTTCCTTCCCTCACGGCGTTTTCGGCAATATCCGCAATAGCCTTCGCCATTCCCTCGGCATCCTGCTTAATCGTTCCCGTCATTTTACCGTTTTTAATAAGCTCTCTTGCGGCATCTGTTGCATCAACTCCGAAGACAGGAATACTTTTTGAATTATTACCAAGATTATAGCCTGATGCGTTAAGTGCTGAAACTGCCCCCTCCGCCATACCGTCGTTGTTGCAGATAACAAGCTCGATCATATTTCCGTTGCCCTCGTTATATGAGGTGAGGGCCGTCGTCATATATTCGTTTGCCGCCTGTGCCGACCACTGTCCGTTTTTATCAACGAGATATTTGTTCGGGTTACTTTGGTCGTAGAAGCGAAGCGGCTTCATTCCCATATCCGAAAGCTTTTTGTCTGCCTCCTCAACGCTGAACTGCGTTCTGTATATTGCCTCGTTGTTTCCTTCCTCGCCCTTAAAAAGTATATATGAGATCTCTCCGTCACCGTTTATATCAACCGCCGAAAAATTCTCCGCTATATATTCTCCTATCATCTCGCCCTGAAGGATTCCCGCCTCCTCTGCCTTTGTTCCGACAAAGGCGCACTTCTCATAGCTGTTTATTACACTGTCCGACACCTCTCGGTTAAAGAATATGACCGGAATTCCCGCATTTTTTGCAAGAGTTACGATTCCGCTTGCCGCATCGTCAGACCCTGTGTTTACAATATTTACGATGAGCAATTTAGCACCCTTTGTTATTGCGGTTTGAATCTGCTCTGTCTGGGTCGTTTGGTTTCCGTTGCCGTCGTAGTCCTGATAGGAAATACCTGCTGAACGAAGCTCCTTGTCAAGTGCACCTCTGACACTTGAAATGTAGGTATCACTAAAGGTGTAATAGAAAACGTGTGCATCTACCCCACTCTTTGTGTCATTGCTACAGCCGACAAGTGTGGGAATGCAAAGCAACGCTGTCAAAACAAACGCAGTTAATTTAATCCAATAATTCTTTCTCATTTCTGTTCCTTCCTCTTTTGAACTTTTCTTCAGATTTTATTATTGCGGTGTTCTTTAGCAATAATCAGTATAAGGTTGGGCAATTTTGATCAATTTTATTCAACGCACGGCAATATTTGTGAAAATAGTAACCGCTGTTTTCAATTTTGAATAACATATATATCAGGAGCTGAAGAAACAGTATTACGTTATATTTACGGAGGAAAATATGGCAACTAAAATTTATATCGACCAAGGGCACAATCCGCAAAACCCGAATGCAGGTGCCGAGGGGAACGGCTATCGCGAGCAAGACCTCGTTTACGTTATCGGCAGAATGCTTGCGGACATTCTTCAAAATTACGGCTTTGAAACAAGACTTTCACGAAAAACTCCCATGTCCCAATTAGGCACGTCAAACGCAACCTCGCTTGCCACAAGGGTGAACGAGGCAAATGCCTGGGGAGCCGATTATTTCATAAGCCTTCACACAAATGCCTCGGTCAATCCTGCGGCATCGGGCAGCGAGGCTCTCGTTTACAGTCTCTCCTCTCCCGCCCACCCGTTGGCAGAATCAATTCTTGAGCAGTTAAATCTCTCAACAGGGCTTCGCGATCGAGGAGTCGTCCCCCGTCCCGGTCTTTACATTCTAAAGAAAACAAGAATGCCCGCTGTACTTATTGAGCTTGGATTCATAACAAATCCAAACGACGCTTCTCTTATGGCAAATTCGCCCCAGCTATTCGCACAAGGGGTAGCAGACGGAATCGTTGACTATCTGAATGATATCGAAAGCGTTGCAAATATGAATCTCTACAACCTCCCCTCAGAGATTAACAACGTCCCTATGTCCGCCGACCCCTATCCTCAATCTGAAATCCCGATACAGAACGAAAACCAAAATGAGGACGAAACACCTCTTGACACCAATGAAACCGAATACGAAAGCTACACCGACTTCATTCGCGAAAACTCAAGAAGAGGAATGCTTAAGGTTCAGGCATCAAGAGCAGAGCAGTCAGTTCCCGTGTCGGGAGTTAAGATAAGGGTAAGCAAGGATATTGGCGACAGAGAATACGTGTTTTTTGAAGGATATACCGACAAAAATGGTATGATCGACGGCATCGAGCTACCAGCGCCTCCAAGAGGCAATTCGCTTTCCTCGTCCCTCCCCGATAAAACGGTAACCTATCTGCTGAATGCCGACGCCCCATCATATCTTCCAATCGCCATTGACATAAATATGTATGAGGGAATCAAAACGATTCAGCCCCTTAATATGATGCTGGAGGAAGAGGACTGATATGGCTTTACCGGTAATTCCCGACTATATAACCGTCCATCTTGGCAACCCAAACGACAGCTCTGCGCCAAACGTCCGGGTTCCATTTATTGACTATATAAAAAACGTGGCGTCAAATGAAATATATCCAACCTGGCCCGACAGCGCTCTCCGAGCCAATATATACGCACAAATTTCATATGCTCTGAATAGAGTTTTTACAGAGTTTTACAGAAGCCGAGGCTATAATTTCGATATAACCTCAAGCACAGCGTACGACCAAAAATTTATAAACGGAAGAGATTATTTCGACTCGATTTCAGAAATAGTTGATGAAATTTTCAATAACTATATTGTAAGGCAAGGAAACGTCGAGCCTCTACTGGCACAATACTGCGACGGAATCGAGGTCGTATGCGAGGGGCTTTCCCAATGGGGCTCGGTTGAGCTTGCAGAGGAGGGCTTTACTCCGTACGAAATTTTACAATACTATTACGGCGATGATATAAACCTGGTTTTCAATGCACCGACCTCAAGAGTTTTGCCGTCATATCCGGGCGTTCCTCTTCGTGTGGGTGACGCCAGCGAGGACGTGCGGACGATCCAGCGTCAGTTAAACAGAATCGGGCAAAATTATCCCGCAGTTTCCCCCTTCCTTATAACCAACGGTATTTTTGATTTGAATACGGAAACGGCGGTTACGAATTTCCAGAGAATTTTCAATCTTACCCCCGACGGAATCGTGGGAAAGGCAACGTGGTACAAAATAAAATCCATCTTTAATGCCGTAAAGGGACTTGCGGAGCTTCAAAGCGAGGGACTTTCAATAAGCGACGTTGACAGAATTTTTGCAACGAGCTTACAGTCGGGTGACAGAGGCGGTCAGGTACGTGCGCTTCAATATTATCTCGCGGTGATTTCATTCTTTGACGACCAAATTCCCAACGTTACGGTTGACGGTATATTCGGGGATGCTACACGAAACGCGGTGATTGCCTTTCAGCGTCAGCAAGGACTCTCACCCGACGGAATTGTCGGAAGAGAAACCTGGAATGCAATAGAGGCAAGATACGAGGCAATTTATAATTCCATTCCTCCCGAATATTCAGACGTTTCAAATGAAATCTACCCCGGATATTACCTGACTATCGGGCAAACGGGAAAAGACGTGCGAAATCTTCAGATGTTTATAAATATGGCTTCAGAGCGTTATTCTTATATCCCGCGAGTGACCGAGGACGGGGTTTACGGAGAGCAGACAGCGAGTGCCGTTGAGATAATTCAAAGAAACAACGGACTTGGAGTAAACGGACTGACAGGGCCTGTTACCTGGGCAACTATTGTAAGATTAGCAGAAGGCGGATGAATTTTACGTTTTAGGTTGACACCCTTACGATTTTTTGATATAATATATGTGAGGAAGATACAAAACGCATTTGTACCACTCCAGCTTTTTACAAAAGGACTATTAAATGAAGGCCTACAAGAATCAATCTTATAACGATAAAAACAAAACCTCATATACAAAAGTAACCCCCGAGCTTCACAGCTCGGGGTCAGATTCTTCACGCCCAATTACAACGGTCTGCTTTACGGGACACCGTGCCGTCCCCGAAGCTCACCGTGAAAAGCTCTCAAGGCTTCTTGACGCCATGCTGCTTGAGCTTTACGAGAGAGGCGCAAGAATTTTCAAGGCAGGCGGTGCTATCGGCTTTGATACTCTTGCAGCACAGGCGGTTTTGCGTCTGAAGAACCGCTACGGCAACGATAATCTTCATCTGTATCTGTGCTTGCCGGGGCCCACTCAGGCAACCTTTTTCAACGAAAAGCAAAAGGCTGAATACAACGCTATAGTTGAGCGCTGTGACGGACTAACCTATGCCTCCGACGTTTGCAACGCAAAAAGCTACTATGAAAGAAACCGCTCGCTCGTTGAATATAGCGACGTTTGTGTTGCCTATTGCAGAATACAAAAGGGCGGAACCTATTATACCTGCAAGAGAGCGCTTGATAAGGGGCTCGAGCTTATAAATCTTGCCGATTTCATTGAAATCATTTAGCTTTTCTCCAAAAAAGAGATAAAATACAAAAGATTTTCAATTTTTTACACTTTTTTTGAAAAAACTATTGCAAAATCATTTTGTTTGTGATATAATACAAAACGTTGCGAGTTGCGGTAGGCAATTTGCAATCATATAGGGGCGTAGCTCAGTTGGTAGAGCAGCGGTCTCCAAAACCGCGTGTCTGGGGTTCGAGTCCCTACTCCCCTGCCAAAAACCTTCCCGATTATTCTTCGGGAAGGTTTTTATTTTTACTATTCACTTTTCACTCTCACGCAAAGAAGGTTTACAAAAAAACAGTGGATAACACCAACGTCACAAGAACCCTTGCAACGTAAGTATTATCCACCTTGGTGCTCCATTGCGGAATCGAACCGCAGACACCTTGATTAAAAGTCAAGTGCTCTACCGGCTGAGCTAATGGGGCAATTACAACGCTATATATGATATCATAAAATCTTTATTTTGTCAACACTTTTTTGGCAAAAAGTTTATTTTATTTTATAGCTCAAAAATACCGCCTGCAAAAGCAAGCGGTATTTTCAACAAATGAAATTTTAATTGATCAATTATACGAGAGCCGCTGTATCGCGCGCAATCATAAGCTCCTCGTTTGTGGGAATGAGGTAAACCTTAACTGCTGAATCATCACCCGAAAGCTTGAGAACGTTGCTCTGTCCCTTGCCCTTGTTATTCATCTCCTCGTCAAGAGTAACGCCCATATATGAGAGAGATTCAATAACGCTCTTACGGAGAGAAATAGTATTCTCACCGATACCTGCTGTAAATACGATAGCGTCAAGACCACCCATAGCGGCAGTATATGCACCGATAAACTTTGTGATCTGATAAGAAAGCATCTTGAGAACAAGTGCTGCCTTTTCGTCACCCGCAGCCGCTGCGTTTTCGATATCACGGCAGTCAGCATGTCCGCCGATTCCGAGGAATCCGCACTTCTTGTTCATATATTCGCTCATCTCGTCGGGAGTATAGCCTGTCTTATTCATAATGTAAGTTACAACCGCAGGGTCCATATCACCGCAGCGAGTTCCCATAAGTACACCTGCAAGAGGAGTAAGTCCCATTGACGTGTCAAGCACCTTGCCGCCCTTAACTGCGGAAATTGAAGAGCCGTTACCCAAGTGGCAGGTAACGATTTTCGTATCCTCTGCGGGCTTGTCAAGAAGCTTTATCATCTCGGCTGATACGTATCTGTGAGACGTACCGTGAGCACCGTAACGGCGAACGTCATACTTCTCGTACATATCGTAAGAAACGCCGTACATATAAGCCTCGGGCGGCATTGTCTGATGGAATGCCGTATCGAAAACAAGAACTTGGGGCTTGCCGGGCATAGCTGTTGTACAACCCTTAATACCCATCAAGTGAGCGTTTGTATGAAGGGGTGCCAGGTCATAGCACTTACCGAGCTTTTCGATTACATCGTCATCAACCAAAATTGACTTTGAGAAGTATGAGCCGCCATGCACAACTCTGTGACCGATAGCGTTAATCTCATCCATGCTCTTAACACAGCCGTGCTCGGCATCTGTGAGGGCGGAAATTACCGCAGCCATAGCCTCTGCATGGTCGTTCATTGTGATTTCAGCCTTGAATTCAACGTCCTTTACGAGCTGCTTGTGCTTAATAGCACCGTCGATACCGATTCTCTCGCAAATACCCTTTGCAAGAACAGATTCGTTCTCCATATCGAACAACTGATACTTAAGAGAGCTGCTTCCTGCATTAATTACAAGAATTTTCATTGAAAAACCTCCAAAAATGTAGTATAATATTATTAACTACACTATTATACTCCATTTTGACAAAAATTTCAAGAGGAAAAGGAAATATTTTATGAATAAAATTGCGGCAGTTATTTGTGAGTTCAACCCTATCCACAACGGACACAAAAAGCTGATTGATAAAGCACTTGAAGGCGGTGCTGACGGCATCGTCTGCATTATGAGCGGAAATTACGTGCAAAGGGGCGAGCCCGCTATACTTCAAAAATATAAAAGAGCAGAGGCTGCCGTCCTGTGCGGAGCAAATCTCTGCCTTGAGCTACCTATGCCAAATACCGTCGGCAGTGCGGAATACTATGCCGAGGGGGCTATTGACGTCATTGAAAGACTTGGCGTCGTTGACGAGCTTTGGTTTGGCTGTGAATGCGGAGACGCAGAGAAAATAAGAACGGCTGCGGAAAACCAAATGAAAGAAGCCTTTACCGTAAAGCTTGAGGAGCTTCACCGTGAAGGGGTCGGCTACGCAGAGGCAAACGAGCTTGCCTATACCGCACTCTACGGAGAAAATGATATCTTCCGAACACCTAACAACGTATTGGCAATCGAGTACGCAAAGGCTCTTTTGAGAAGAAATTCAAGCATCAGGCTTTGTTCTGTAAAGCGTGACGGGGACTACAACTGCGACGAGCTATCTGAAGATTTAACCTCTCCCTCGGCAACCTCGATAAGAAACAAGCTTTATGAGGGGGATATAGATTCAATAGCTCCCTATATGCCCCACGAAGCATATAATCTGCTTGTGGACGCATACACCGATTGGGAAGCTCCAACCGACCTCAGTCGTATATATGATGCTATGCTTATATCCTTCCGTCTGGCTCATCCCGAGGACTATGACAATATCGAGGGAATCTCGGGCGGACTTCAAAACAGAATCGTGTCGGCGGCGCTCGAGGGCGATTCTTACTACAGCTTCTTTGATAAGCTGAAAACAAAAAAATATACCGATGCAAGACTTCGCCGTTCTCTTCTTGCCTGTCTTTTGGGTATTACTCACGAGGATATGAAGAGAGCGCCCGAATACACCTCGCTCCTTTCGGCCGACGATATCGGACGCGAAATTCTTTCATCGATAAGAAAAACGGCAAAGATAACTATCGTAACCAAGCCTGCAGATACTCCTATCTGCCGTCAAAGTGAAATAAGCGACAGAGCAGACGCCGTATTCACCCTTTGCTCCCCTATGCGTCATGAGGCAAGCTATATCAAAAAAATGTCTCCTGCAGTTATCAAAAAGTGAACAGTTTCGTAACTTTGCAAAATTTGATTGACTTATTGACAATAATATTGTATAATATATAAGTAAATGAATTTTTCATAAATTTTGGAGGTAAATACAAATGGAAGAATTAAAGAAGGTTTCCGGTAAATATCTTGAATATAAGGGCAAGCCCCTCGTGAGAGAAGAAAATACAATCTGCTATGGAGATAAGGAAAACGACAAGTGCTTCCTTCTTCTCGAAATTATGTCATACAAAAAGGTTGGAGACGAGGAGATTCCCGATAAGATCTTTATACAGATAATGGATTCAAAGAACCCCACAAAGATCGTTAAGCAGGGCGAGAAAAACGGTCTTTACGATGCGTTTGGCATAGGTCTTGTCTGGCTTGAGATGGCTAACAAATAACCCGGCAAGATAACAACCACTACCGTTTAATTATGAGGTGCTAAAATGCAAAACAAAGCTTTTCTTCGTATTTTACTTATTATTCTTTCGGTAACTATGCTTCTCTCCTCCTGCCAAGGCGGAAACGGAGCGAATGCCGATGCCACAACCGACACACAGGCTATAATAAAAAACGAAGCACTTACAACCAACGCTCCCGAGCCCGTTATCGTCATTCCCGATTACACGAATCCGCTGACAGGTCTTGCCTGCGACGAGGATTTTTCAACGACACGACCCTTAGCTATTATGCTTAACAACCTTTGGGAAGCACTTCCGCAGGAGGGCATCTCGGGCTGCGATATTCTTTACGAATGCTTGGTTGAGGGCGGTATCACAAGACTTATGGGCGTTGTTGCTGACTACGACTCTCTTGGTGTTATCGGCTCTGTACGCTCATCGCGTCACTATTATCTTGACCTTGTGAAAAATCACGATGCCATTTACGTTCACGCAGGCGGAAGCACTTACGCATATGAAGAAATCAAGGCGAGAGGAATAAACAACCTTGACGGAGTTAATATGTACGTGCCCGGAATGTTCTACCGCGACGAAGAACGCTTACAAACTATGAAATACGAGCATACTCTTATGACCTCGGGCGAGAAAATCACAGCAGGTATCGCTTATAAGAAATACCGCACCGAGCTTAGCGAAGACTATACTATGAAGGATGCCTTCAATTTCGTTCCATACGGCGAGGAGCTTATTCTCACGGGGGACACTGCCGACTGCGTATATCTTCCGTATTCAAAATATCAGCACGTAAGACTCGATTATAACGCGAAAAATAATACATACTTAAGATATCAGTTTGAGGACGTTGCTCATATTGACGGAACAACAGGTGCTCAGCTTGAATTTACAAACGTTTTGATCGTTATCTGTCCCTCAAAGAGAATTGCGGGAGATACGTACGGAAGAATTGATATAACGACCGAGGGTGAGGGCGAGGGCTATTATCTCTACGGCGGCAAATATATCCCGATCAAGTGGAGCAAGCCCACAGAGGACTCTCCGACAACATACTATACAGTTGACGGTGAAGAGCTTACGGTAAACAGAGGAAAAACCTTTATTTCTATATTCCCGACAAGTGAAGCAGAAAATATTGATTTTAATTATAAGCCTGTAGCTGAATAAAGAGGCAAAAGCAAAAATGTACGCAAATTATCATACTCACACGCATCTTTGCGGCCACGCAGTCGGTGTACCCGAGGAATACATTGTGTCCGCCATAAAAAAAGGGCTCAAAATTCTCGGCTTTTCAGACCATTCTCCGATGATATTCTCAAAGGAGCATTATTCAAGCTTCAGAATGAGGCCCGCCGAGACCGAGACGTACGTTAACGAGCTTTTGAGGCTTCGCGAAAAATATAAGGATGATATACAAATTCTTATAGGCTACGAAATGGAATATTATCCACTCGAATTTCAAAAAACGATCGATTTTATCAAAAAATTCCCCTGCGACTACCTGATATTGGGTCAGCATTACATAAATAATGAATATGACGGCATCTGGTCTTACACAGGCGGAGATGAGGCTGCTTTTCATCAATATGTAAATCAAGTGATTGAGGGAATTGAAACAGGGTGCTTTTCATATATTGCCCATCCCGATCTCTTCAGATATACCGATGATATCGACCTTTACAGATGCGCGATGCGTCGGCTCTGCGAAAGAGCAAAGGAACTGTCAATTCCACTTGAATTCAATATGCTTGGATTTATAGGAAAAAGGTCCTACCCTTACGATCCATTTTGGGACGTTGTGGCAGAGGTTGGGAACGACGTAATTGTCGGCAGCGACGCTCACCACCCCGAGCACGTTTTTTGCCCGGATTTTTATGAAGCGGCGACGGAAAAGCTTCTGGGACTCGGAGTTACGCCTATCAAAGAGCTTAAATTAAAAAGGATATAAAAAAACAACGGAAGGCTATCAGATGCTTTCCGTTGTTTTTTATAAATTGTACTTTATTTCTTATCTATGGCGCTGTCAATGCTCGCCCCGAAAACAATAAATCTGTCATACAAATATTCGGTTACAAAATTGATAAGCATTGTACCACCCAAAACCAAATATTCGTTAAGACCTATTCCCTCTCCCGTAAGATAAGCCGTCCAAAGCGTTGAGGCAGGCGTGAAAACGAGATAAAATGCGGCTACCTTCAGCATCGCAACAGGAATATTGTTTGCGGAATAGAAGGTGAACTTTCTGTTAAGGGTAAAATTCCAAACCACAGATAAAATAAGAGACAGTAAGTAGGATAACCAAGGCTTAAAGCCAAAAGCCTCGTTGAAGATTGCGTCGCTTGCAATCTGAATAACTCCGGCACTTATCGAAAACAATACGAATTTCAGTGAGCGTAAAAGCTCTTTTCTCTTCTCGTATTCCATAATTGTCAAAATCCCTTTACCGTTTATATTGCGAATCTATATTATTCCGCCGAAACCATAAAAGAGTCAAAGATCTGGCAAGCAGCCGTTACGTTCTTCGGAATGCTAAATGTCAAAAACCAGCATGCCATCTGATAGTCAACTGCACCCGGCAAATACGTTGGGCACACCTCTGCCCAAAGAGCACCTTCTTCTACATACACACCTTTTATGCCAAATCGCTCTGTTGAGTTATCTGTGCCTACGTAAACTAAAAACAGGTCGTTTTTATCAAAAAAGTCATCGTCATATTTAGACACGGCGTCATTAAATGAGCCTATATCATCATGCGTTGCATTTCCGTCAAAATCAAAATTTTGAGCAAGAAAAGATTTGAAATTTTTCAGCTCTTCAAAAGAAGAAATTTTTTTCATCGGCAGATGCTGAACAGCGCTTTCAACAAATTTATCGTAATTCAGCCATCCAAATGATAGAAATGTATCAAAAGAAGCATCACTATAGGGGGCAGCGGAAACCTTTATGTCAAGGTTCTCTTCCGTCAGCGCCTCCTCAATTTTCTCTTGTGTTGCAGGCTCAATTTCAGCGTCATTCTCACTGCAGCCAACAAACAAAGTGGCAACAAGGATAAGTGCTAAAAGAGCAATAAGTAGTTTTTTCATAAGAAATTCCTCCAATTTTTTAGTAATATTTATTTTCTATCTATAAAGTACAACGTAAGTATTTTAATCAACAATCTCGCGAAGCTTATCAAGAAAAGCCTCCTCGCCAAAGGTGTTAATCTTGAAAAACATGGCTTGGCTTCCGCCGGTCGCAGCGGCAGACAGGAAAATCGGACCGTCCCCATTTTGAAAAAGAGTGACACTAAGGCTTACGCGGTTTCCGCCCATATAGCTATACCGCTCAAAAACACGCACACTGCATTTTGCATCACCCGACGTAAAATCGCTTGACTCCTCAAGTGTTGCGGAAACGCTTCCGTTAACGATTTCCTGAACGATATTATTCAAAATCAAATAAAAGTCGCCATTCAATTCCCGCTCAAGCTTTGCCATAATATCTCCTCTCAGTTATATTTTCTCGACAAGCCTTTTTATAGCCTCGATTGACGCATCGCTTATATTATGCTCTATTTTACATGCGTCGTCTGTGGCAACCGCCTCATCAACGCCTATTTTAACAAGGAAGCTTGTTAAAACCGTGTGCCGTTCATATATTTTTTTTGCAAGGCTCTCGCCCATATCGGTAAGGGTTATAAAGCCGTCCTTATCGACGTTTATATATTCCGCCTTCTTCAAAAGTCCAACTGCACGACTGACACTCGGCTTTGAAAAATTCATATACTCGGCAATATCAAGAGAGCGCACCGTACTGTTTTTATTTATAAGAATATAAATACTTTCAAGATACATTTCTCCCGATTCCTGAATATGCATACGGCTCTCCTCCTTAAAGCTTTGAAATTTCTCCTTTTATTTTACCACAAACAATCAAACAAATCAAGACTTTTGCATATCTTTTTTTGATATGTTGTAAAAAATGCACAAAATGCAAGACAAACAATTCGATTTGCTTTTTAATTTTTCGACAAATTTATATTTTTTGCATTTTTCTCTTGACAAATGCCCAAAAAAATAGTAAAATAAGTACAGTTAGCCAATGCTAACTATTTATAGCAGATTCAGTTAGCCTCTGCTAACTGCCTATATTGCCTTGAGGGAGGATTCAAATGAAAACACTGAAGGATATTAAAATAGGAAAAACGGCAAGGGTTGTAAAGCTGCACGGCGAAGGAGCAATCAAACGCAGAATTATGGATATGGGAATCACAAAGGGTGTTGACATCTACGTGCGAAAGGTTGCGCCGCTCGGCGACCCTATCGAGCTTAACGTCAGAGGCTATGAGCTGTCTCTGCGCAAGTCTGACGCTGAAAATATCGAGGTTGAGTAATTTTTTATTTTTTGCGGGTTTGCTTAGCGTACGCTAACCTCAAAACCAAGCATTTTAAGGAGTATAAATGAGTATCAAAATCGCCCTTGCGGGAAATCCGAACTGTGGAAAAACCACCTTGTTCAATGCGCTGACCGGTTCAAATCAGTACGTTGGAAACTGGCCCGGCGTTACCGTTGAAAAAAAGGAAGGAAAGCTCAAAGGCAACGGAGAGGTAATCGTTGTGGACCTGCCCGGTATCTATTCGCTTTCCCCTTATACTCTTGAGGAGGTTGTTGCAAGAAACTTTCTCGTTACCGAGCGTCCCGACGTAATTCTTAACATCGTTGACGGAACGAATCTTGAAAGAAATCTCTATCTTACCACACAGCTGATGGAGCTTGGAATCCCCGTTGTTGTCGCCATCAATATGATCGACATTCTCCGCAAAAACGGAGATAAGATTGATATTGATAAGCTCTCGAAAAAGCTCGGCTGCAAAATTTTTGAAATTTCAGCCCTTAAGGGTACGGGGCTTCTTGAAGCCGCAGAGGCGGCGATCGAGGCGGCAAACGTCGGCTGTGCTATGCCCCGTCACATTTTCAGAGGAACTGTCGAGCACGCAATAGCTCACATTGAAGAGGCGGCTGTTCACTCGCTTCCCGAGGAGGAGCACCGCTGGTATGCTATCAAGATTTTTGAGCGTGACGAAAAGGTTTTGAGCCAGCTCCAAATAAAAGAGGACATAAAATCACACATCGAAAAAGACATATCCGAGGTTGAAGCAGAGCTTGATGACGATGCAGAAAGCATAATAACAAACGAGCGATATGATTATATAGCAGACGTACTTAAAGACTGTTATCAGAAAAAATCGCTCGGTAGACTCACGATGTCGGATAAAATCGACAGAGTTCTGACTCACAGAATTTTGGCACTTCCGATTTTTGCCCTCATTATGTGGCTCGTATATACAATTTCAATAGGTACCGTCGGCGATTGGACCGTAGGATTTATGAATGACACTCTGTTCGGAGAGTGGATCGTCCCGTCAGTTAAATCCTTCCTTACCGATATCGGTTGTATGAGCTGGCTTGTCAGCCTTGTAGGTGACGGAATCGTCGGCGGTGTCGGAGCCGTTCTCGGCTTTGTTCCCCAGATGCTTATTCTCTTCACTCTCCTATCGATCCTTGAGGACGTTGGATATATGTCGCGCGTAGCATTTATTATGGATAAGCTCTTCCGCAAATTCGGTCTTTCGGGAAAATCCTTTATCCCTATGCTCGTTGCGATGGGCTGCGGAGTTCCGGGTATTATGGCATCTCGTACTATTGAGCAGGACAGAGACAGAAAAATGACGATAATTACAACAGGCTTTATCCCCTGCGGCGCTAAAATGCCTATCGTCGGAATGATTGCAGGCGCTCTTTTCGGAAACAGCTCAATTATTGCCACCTCCGCTTATTTTATAGGTATAGGCGCAGTTATCGTTTCAGGTCTTATTCTGAAAAAGACAAAGCCCTTCTCGGGCAATCCCGCTCCGTTCGTTATGGAGCTTCCAACATATCATTTGCCGACACCAAGCAACGTCCTCCGTGCAACCTGGGACAGAGGATGGGGCTTTATCAAGCGTGCAGGCACGGTAATTCTTGCCGCAAGCGTTATTATCTGGGTTCTCAATTCTCTGACTCTTGAAGGCGGGCTTCACTACATAGGGGACGGCGACGAAGCGTCGCTTCTGAATAATATAGGCTCTGCTATTGCTTGGTTGTTTGTTCCCCTGGGATTTGGTAATTGGCAGTCTGCGGTTGCCACGGTTTTAGGGCTTGTTGCAAAGGAAGAGGTCGTTGGAACCTTCGGAACACTCTCATCAATGGCATCGGCTGACCTGGCTATGGAAGGAAACGCAGCTATGTATCAAACGATAGCCTCCGAATTTTTCGGCGGAAGCGGACTCCGAGCATATTCGTTTATGATTTTTAATCTTCTTTGTGCGCCCTGCTTTGCTGCAATGGGAGCTATACGCCGTGAGATGAATAATTCTAAATGGACGGTTGCCGCCATTGGATATATGACAGGATTTGCTTATGCAATTTCTCTTATCGTGTATAATATCGGCGTTCTTCTGAGCGGCGGAGGCTTCACAATCTGGACCCTTGCGGCATTCATAGCACTCATCACTCTTATCTGGTTACTTGTTCGCCCAAACAAGAATAAGGTTTACTAAAATCAGGAGGTTTTATGTTACCGACAATTATTATTTCTTCGATTGTAGCAATAGTATTTGTTGCAATTATAGTATCAATGATAAAAAACAAGAAAAAGGGCGGTTGCTCCTGCGGCTGCACAGGGTGCAGTCTTAAAGGAAGCTGCCACAAATGATAAAGAACAGCTGCTGATAAATATCGGCAGCTGCTTTTTTATCTCAATATATTTTAGTCTTTATCACAGAACAAAACGAAAATTCATATACTCTAATAAAAGGAGGTGACAAAAATGAGCAACCATATTTGTATAGCTTCTCTGACCTCTCAAACCTATGCAAATAAAGCCCAGAAGTGTTTATCAAATGCTGTAATACAAAGCCGTATCGTTAAGCTTAACAGCGATATGAACAAGAATGGCTGCTCCTACGGAATAGAATTCCCCTGTGAACAGCTAAAAAACGTAAAAAACGCCCTTGAGAATGCGGGAATAAAGGTTAAACGCTATTTTCACGATGGTGAGGAGATCGATCTCTATGATAACAGATACTGACAAAACGGGAGATAGTGATGATATATTTTGACAATGCGGCAACGAGCTTCCCAAAGCCTCAATCTGTAATACGGGAGGTCAATCGCGCCATCTCATATTACTGCGGAAATCCGGGACGTGGTGCACACACGCTTTCAAGGTATTCAGCCCAAAAGGTTTATGAGACGAGAGAGCTTGTTGCCAATTTTCTCGGTATAGATGCTCCTGAAAACGTCTGCTTCACCTATAACGACACTTATGCCATAAACATGGCACTTAAGGGACTTTTAAGAAAGGGCGATCATGTAATCATAAGCGATATGGAGCATAACGCTGTATATCGGCCAATTCAGAAAATGGCGGATGACGGACTTATAACCTATAGCATTTTCGATTCAATGTGCCTCTCGGACAGACGTTCTCCAACAAGAATATGCGCAAAAATAGCAAGACACTTTCGCCCAAATACAAGAATGGTTATGGTCAACCATATGTCAAATATCGTTTCCTATTCCCTCCCCCTTCGTGAAATCGGAGCTTTCTGCCATCGGCATAATCTTATCTTTGCAGTTGACGCCGCGCAGTCCGCAGGTCATATCCCTATCAATATTAAGGAAATGAATATAGACGTTTTATGTGCTCCTGCTCATAAAGGTCTTATGGGGATTCAAGGCTGCGGGATCCTTGCCTTTTCAGACAATAAAGAATTTGACATTGATACTATAATCGAGGGGGGCGGCGGAGTCAATTCTCTATCCCCGAATATGCCTGATTTTCTTCCCGAGCGGCTTGAGGCAGGAACACTGTCCGTGCCATCGATCGCGGCTCTTGGAGAGGGGATTAAATTTATAAACAAGATAGGAATAGACGAGATACATTCGTATGAATGCGGCATAACGAAAAGAATTTCGGATATGATCTCGTCTATTCGGGGAATAAAAATATATGCCCCTCTCTATCAAGGCTCCCTCTTGCTTTTTAATATCGACGGTATTCCCTCGGAATCGCTTGCGGACACTCTTGATAAACACGGAATATGCGTAAGAGCAGGGCTCCACTGCGCGCCTCTCGCCCATAAAACACTCGGTACAGGGGATAACGGCGCCGTGAGAGTAAGCGTCAGCCCGTTTAACAGCCAGAATGACATTGAGGCTCTTTATTTCGCTATAAAAAATATAAAATAAAAAACGGTCTGTTTCAAGTGTAGCTGAAACAGACCGCTATATTATTTATCTATCCTCTCTGAAGTACGGAAGTCCAAGTGCTTGAGGAGGCTGATTTTCCTTCTTGCTTCTGATACTTGTAATAATAAGAACAACTATCGTAACAACGTAAGGAATCATCTTGAGAAGCTCCTTTTCCGCAAAGGTAATGCCTGAAATATAGTTATAGGCAATATAAAGTCCGCCGAAGAGGAATGAACCGAAAATACTGATGTTTGGTCTCCACACCGTAAAAATAACAAGTGCGATAGACAACCAACCCATAGCGTCAATCGAATATTCCCAGTTACCGTTAAGGTAGTCCATAATGTAGAAAAGACCGCCAAGACCTGCAATACCGCTTCCGATACAGGTTGCAACGTAGCGATAGAGCGAAACGTTGATGCCTGCAGCGTCAGCCGTTGCTGGATTTTCACCAACAGAGCGAAGTGCCAGGCCAACTCTCGTCTTTGTTAAGACGAATGCCGAAACAAGAGCAATTATAATTGCAAGATATACCATAGGGCCATAAGAAAGGAAAAGCTTTCCAAAGACACCAAGCTTTTCGTAAAACGGGAAAAGGCTCGAGAAGTAAATATTCGCTCTTGAATAGGAAATTGCATCAAGCTGGGCTATGATATAGTTTGTTATACCAACACCGAGAGTAGTAAGAGCCAAACCCGTTACGTTCTGATTTGCTCGAAGAGAAACGGTTAAAAAGCAATATAAAAATCCCATAGCAGACGCCCCTATAAACGAAGCGATAATAGGGATAAGCACTGCTAAAAATGCATTTGCTCCCGCCCCCGAAAGACTTGCCAGATATACCGACTCTGCCCAGATTCCCGAAACCGCACCAACACACATAATTCCGGGGATACCAAGATTCAGGTGTCCCGATTTTTCAGTAAGGATTTCACCTGTTGAACCATAAAGAAAGGTAATTCCAAGTCTAATAGCACTAATGATAAAAGTAAGCATCAGTCATTACCTCCCTTGCGCAGTTTTTTCATCTTAATATTGTAATTTATAAAGAATTCACATCCGATAATAAAAAGCAAAATGAGAGCCGTTACAATATCAGCCAACGCCGTCGGCAGGCTGAATTCTGTTGTGATGTTCGTCGTTCCCTCTTTCAGGAATACTACGAGGAACGTCGTAAGCACCATATAAAACGGATTGAATTTCGCAAGCCAGGATACCATAATTGCCGTAAAGCCTCTTCCAGCAACAGTATTTGTGCTGATGGTATGGTCTGTGCCTCCAACCAAGAGGAAGCCTGCAATACCGCAGATAGCACCCGACAGAACGAGAGTTCTTATAATTACCTTTTTGACGTTTATGCCTATGTATCTCGCCGTATTTTCACTCTGTCCGACAACTGAGATCTCATATCCGTGCTTACTGAAGCGGAGGTAAATATACATAAATATCGTAATACCGATAACTATCAGAATATTATGAAGATACTTATATTCTCCGATCTGCGGCACACCGTAAGCGTCAAGAACGTTAAGAACCGCAGAGCCGCTTGGCTGCCAAAGATTTGTAAAGAATGAAACGAGTGAGATAGCAACGTAGTTCATCATAAGAGTGAACAGCGTTTCATTGGTATTCCAAAAGGCCTTAAATACCGCAGGAACAACCGCCCAGATAAGACCTGCCAAAACACTTGCAGCCACCATAACGACAACAAGCGTGGGAATCGGAAGCTTGGGGCCAAGATAGTGCATACAAGCATACGTTGCAAGGCCTCCGACAAGCACCTGTCCCTCGGCTCCTATATTCCAGAAGCGCATTTTGAAGGCAGGAGTAACTGCCAGGGAAACGCAAAGAAGAATTGCAATTCCCTGATAAAGCTTCCAGGTTCTGCGCTCTGTTCCAAAAGCACCTTCATACATCTTTGTATAAACGCTTGTGGGGTCAAGCCCCGTCAGAATAACTATCAAAATACCGCAAGCAGCTAGCGCCGCAATAACGGCTACCGCACGAATAAGCCAAGCTTTCCACATAGGAATTGCAGCACGCTTTGTTATATGAAAAAGAGGCTCGTGAATATGTTCTTTTTTATTTATGTTAGCTTTTTTTGAAGAATCCATTATTCATTTCCTCCCTTTTCATCATTTTCGGCAGACATAAGTGCCGCATCCTCAACGATTGAGGTACGCTTTGTCATAAGACGGCCGATCTCTTGCTTTGTGGCACTCTTGCCGTCAACGATTCCCGTGATTTTGCCCGAGCTTATAACTACGATTCTGTCGCAAAGCTCGCAAAGCACGTCAAGGTCCTCTCCGACAAAAATTACCGCCGTTCCGTTTTCCTTTTGACTCGTCAAAAGGTGATAGATCATATATGATGAGTTAATATCAAGACCACGAACGGGATAAGCCGCCATAAGCACCTTCGGAGATGATGAAATCTCACGTCCGACAAGCACCTTTTGAACGTTACCGCCCGAAAGACGGCGAACGGGTGTTGTTGCTCCCGGAGTTGCAATCTCAAGGCTCTTGATAATCTCCTCCGCAAGATTCTTTGGCTTCTTGCGGTTAAGGAAGACAGAGCGTCCCTTTCTATAGCTGCGAAGCATCATATTGTCAATGATATCCATATCGCCAACAAGACCCATTCCAAGTCTGTCCTCGGGAACAAAGGAAAGACGAACACCAAGCTCTCTTATTTGCATAGGCGTTTTATCTCTTAAATTGACCTTTTCTCCCGTTTTTGGGTTATCATATATTATTTCACCGCCATCAAGATGCTGAAGACCTGCAATAGCCTCAAGAAGTTCTCGCTGACCGCTTCCCGCAATTCCCGCAATTCCGAGAATTTCACCCGAACGTGCAGTAAAGGAAACATCGTCAAGCACCTTAATACCGTCACTGTTCGTGCAGTTAAGATGCGATAGCATAAGTCTGTCGCTTACGTTCTTCGGCTCGGGGCGCTCAATATTAAGAGAGATCTTCTTACCAACCATCATCTCGGTAAGCTCCTCTTCGCTTGTGTTTGATGTTTCAACAGTATCAACATATCTTCCTCGGCGAAGAACTGCTACCTTATCCGAGAGCGACATAACCTCGTGAAGCTTATGCGTGATGATAATAACAGCCTTTCCCTCCTCCTTCATAATACGAAGAACGTCAAAAAGCTTTTCGGTTTCCTGAGGTGTAAGAACTGCCGTGGGCTCATCGAGGATAAGAATGTCCGCTCCTCTGTAAAGCACCTTTATAATTTCAACAGTCTGCTTCTCCGAAACAGACATTTCGTAAATCTTCTTGTGTGGGTCTATATTAAATCCGTATCGCTTTGTGATCTCGGCAACGCGTGCCTCGGCGTCAGCGAGCGAATATTTCTTTCCATCTTTAATTCCAAGAACTATATTCTCGGTTGCGGTAAATACGTCAACAAGCTTGAAATGCTGATGTATCATACCGATTTTATATTTGAAGGCATCCTTTGGAGATCTTATTAAAACCTCGTGCCCGTTAACGAATATCTGTCCGTCATCGGGATAGTAGATACCCGAAATCATATTCATAAGGGTTGTTTTTCCGCTTCCATTCTCGCCCAAAATAGCAAGAATTTCACCATGATTAACCTTTAAGTTAACCCCCTCGTTAGCTACAATCGAGCCAAACTGCTTCGTGATATTTTTCAGTTCAAGTGCTGTTTCTTTTTTTGTTAAATTCATTTTTGCCTCCGATTATTTTAAGAGGTAAAGGCGGAGTATAGTGCTCCGCCTTTTTATTAAACCTAAAAGATACTAAATTAATATTTAGCGTTGAGAAGTGTAATACCGTCGATATTTACATCGAAGTAAGGAGCAGAACGGAATTCAGACTCGTGGAAGTAACCGTCAGCAACAACCTCTGTATCGGGTGTGTAAGCTGCGTCTGTATCAACGTCAGCAAGGTAAGATGTAAGAACTTCACCGCCTACTGTGAATGTAGCTGTATCAAATACGTGAAGAGTGCCGGCAACAAGAGCAGCCTTTACTTCCTCAAGCTTTTCAACAGTACCTGCAGCAGCTACTGCTGTATTAACGTCTGTAAGAGCTACAGAGCCTTCCTCAATACCCATAGACCAGTCAGTAGCAATAGCCTCGCCGTTCTTTACGCAGTTGTAAATGTACTCGTAGTAGGGCTGCCAGTTAATGCGGGAAGAGATGATATATGTGTTGGGGCAGGATTCAACTGTGCTTCCGTTGTAAGAAACGTTAGGAATGTTGTTCTCTTCGCAAGCGGAGGGAGCACCCATTGAGTCAGCGTGCTGGCTGATAAGCTTGCATCCGCCGCTGATAAGAGCAAGAGCTGCTTCCTTTTCAGCGATCGGGTCATACCAGCTACCTGTGAACTGTACGTCCATTACAACTGTGGGGCAAACGCTCTTTGCACCAAGATAGAAGGATGTGTAACCTGAAATAACCTCAGCGTATGTGAACGCACCAACGTAACCGATCTTAGCCTCTTCAGCTGTGAACTGACCTGCCTCAATCATTTCGTTGAGCTTCAAGCCTGCAGCAACACCTGCAATAAATCTGCCCTCGAAAATAGAAGCAAATGCATTGTGGAAGTTAGCAAGGCCCTCTGTGTGAGCGCGTGTACCTGTTGCATGGCAGAATTCTACCTCGGGGAATTCCTTTGCAGCCTTGATGATGAACTCTTCATGACCAAAGCTGTTTGCAAATACGATGTCACATCCGCTGTCAGCCAAGTCTGCTGCAGCCTCGTAGCAATCGTTGGATTCGGGAACGTTCTTCTTGATGATCACCTGATCATCGGAGAGACCGAGAGCTTCCTTTGCTGCGAGAGCAGCGTTGATGAAGTTAAGGTCATAGGTGGATTTTTCGTCGTGAAGACAAATGAAACCGATCTTGATGTCATTCTTTGCTTCATTAACGTCTTCACCGTTTGCATTGTTTGTTTCGTCAGCATCTGTGTCGTTTGCATTACCGCAAGCAACAAGGCCCAAAACCATAACAATAGCAAGAAGCATTACGAGAAACTTCTTCATAATTTTTTTCCTCCAAAAATTTTATATTTACACAGCGGACGGACTCTCCGCCTCTCACTGTTGTAAAGCAAATAAAACCTAAAAATCAACATTGTCAAAAGACAATCGGTCAGAAAAAGCCACAAAGAAATACCATACATATATTTTACCTCAAAACACATAAAATGTCAACCCTATTTTTTCACTAATTCGACATTTTGTCGTTTTATTTTTCACTTGATATACACATATAAAAATTCCGCCGTCTGCCAAAGAGCAGACAAGCGGAATTTTGCTTTGCGATAATTGTTGTACCGCAATTATTTGATTTTTTAATATTTGCCGCCAAGGATAACGTCCCACTTTGCAAGATACTGCGCAAGAAGAACCGCGTCCTTTATATCGACCTTGCCGTCAGCGTTAACGTCAGCCGCCGAATCGTTGATGCTAACCTCCCATTTTGCAAGGTACTGCGCCAAAAGCACGGCATCCTTTATATCAACCTTCGTGTCTCCGTTGATATCGCCGTAGATGAAATCTATAATCTCCACCTTGCCGTTAACCGTATTCAGTGAAATATCATCAAGCTTTTGATTGGTTACCTTGCAATCAAGGGTAAGTGCGGTGACGCCTACAGAGGCATCATCCTTTACCTTAAACCTGAAGGTTACGATAGCTCCATTTTCTGTCGAATTTGAAGCTTTGAAATAAGTTGCCGTTACAAAAGAAAGCTTGCTCAAGTCTGTACCGCTGTCAAGATTAGACGTAAATTCACCGTCAAAAACATCGCCGTTTGATACTGATACCGGAATAAGCACAGTGTTATCAAAATTGAGCGTAATTTCATATCCGGCAATTCCGGGGTTGTTTTCAATGCTTATTGAAATCTCAATTTCTCTGCCGGCAGTAGTCTTCAGGGAGCTTACGGTAACCTTTGGCAAATCGGGGTTCACCTCGCCGCCATCACCGTTATCTCCGCCATTGTTGTCGCCGTTATCACCGTTGTCATCACCGGTATTGCCGCCGTTATTATCGTCATCACCTCCGCCGGCCTTTGCACTAACCGTTACTGTGCATGAAGAGGTATATCCTCCGTCAACGGTAGTTGCCGTAATTACAGCCGTCCCCTCTGATACAGCAGTTACAGTGCCACCCGTAACGGTTGCGACAGACGTGTTCGAGGATGACCAGATTACGTTCTTGTTTGAAGCGTTCTCGGGCTTTACGGTTGCAGAAAGAGATACCGTCTCTCCCTCTGTGAGTGTTGCCTCGCTCTTATCGAGAGTAACTCCCGTCACCTTTACTGTAATTGCCTCGGATGCGTAACCGCGCCAGATAGGAGATGACCAGCCCTCTTTTCCTTCATAATAGTAGATTGTAAAATCAGCGTGGCAATTTTCAAAAAGGTTGTTGTATATAATTTCGGGAACGTCTCCCTCAAAGGTTGCCTTCTTAAGGTTATCGGAATTCATAAACGCTCCGTCGCCTATATAATTAACGCTTTCGGGAATAACTATCTGTCGAAGCTGATCACAGCCTGCAAAAGCATAGTTTCCAAGAGATTCAAGCCCTTGATTAAGTCCGACAATCGGAAGTGCGCTGCACCCGGAAAATGCTCCTTCTCCGATAAATTTCAAGCTGTCAGGAATTGTCACTCTGCTCAAGCCTTCTCTTGAGAAAAAGGTCATAGCCGCAACCAAGCGCGTTCCCTCTTTGATATCGCAGCTTGTAATGCTTTCCTTACTTTCAACAAGATATTTGCCGATATAAAGAACCTGCTTCTCCCAATTCGATTCAGCCGAATAGTAAGCGGTATTATAGAATGCTCCCGAGCCGATTTCTTCAATACCGTCGGGAAGAACGATAGTGTTCAAATAGATACAGTTCTGAAAAGCTGAGGCGCCGATTTTCTTAAGATTATCGCCCGGAACAAAGGATATTATAGCTGAAGAACCAAAAGCTCCGTGGCCGATTGTCTCAAGGCTCTCGTTGAATACAACTCTTGTCAAATTTCCGGCACACCAAAAGGCATCGTCGGCAATAACCTTAACCGTATCGGGAATAGTAAAGGACGTTGCCGCCTTTTTCGCGGGATATAACAACAACGTTTCAATATCCTTTGTGTAAAGAACACCGTTAACTGCCGCATATTTTGTATTTTGCGCGCCAACCGTTACGCTTTCCAAATCATAGCACCAACCAAATGCACTCTGGCCTATTTCACTGACGGTTGATGGAATATGAACGCTCTTCAACGACTCGCAGGAATCAAAGGCATACTCTCCAATACTTACAAGTCCTTCGCAAAGAGTGATTTCCTCAAGATTTGAGGCCCAGAAAAAAGCTCTGTCTTCAATGTGCTTTACAAACTGAAAAACATAGTAGGATTTGTCTGTTTTTCCTGCGGGATAGTGAATAAGAGTATCCATCGTCGTTCCGCTGTAAAGAACGCCGTCAATGCTTGCATAATGGATATTATTTCCTAAAACCTCAATAGATTGAAGCGAGGTACAGCCGTCAAACGCACCCTTTTCAATATCATAAACAGTTGACGGAATAGTAATGGTCTTCAAATTATAAAAGCTATCAAATGCGTTCTCGTCAATGTTGGTAACACCCTCTCCGATAATTACAGACGTGAAGGTGTGTGCAAGGTCATACCAGGGAGCCGATCCGGAATCCTCATAGTTACCCATGCTTCCGCTTCCCTTGATCTCGAGGCTGTTGTCATCGTAATAGTAATACATAACTTCGCCCGTAAAGCCAATACCAACCTGATTTTTCGCACCTACCATAACTGTAAGAGCGATGGCAACAAGCAAAACAGATAACAAAGTGATAAAAAGCTTAATACTACTGTTTTTTCTCATAACTTTTCTCCTGATGATAAAAATATACACATAAATTTTAACATCTTTTGGATAAAAAGTCAATAGCCCCCATCTTTTTTCAAAAAACTTGCAAAAAAGAAAATAATCCACCGCCAAAATGACGGTGGATTACAGATTTAATTACTATTAACAGGAATAGCGTCATCAAGTGCCAGATCAAAGCCCTGGTGGTCAACCTCAATCTCGCGGTACTGGTCCATACCCGTACCTGCAGGAATAAGCTTACCGATGATTACGTTTTCCTTAAGACCGATAAGGTGGTCAACCTTACCCTTGATAGCCGCATCTGTCAGAACCTTCGTTGTTTCCTGGAATGAGGAAGCCGAGAGGAAGGATTCAGTCTGGAGTGCAGCCTTTGTGATACCGAGAAGCTCGCGTGTACCCGTTGCTATCTGGAGAGTTGTTCCCTCAGCCTTGGCACGTGCGATTACGACATTGTTTGCATCCTCGAAATCGTTGATGTCGATAAGAGAGCCAAGCATAAGGTCTGTATCGCCAATCTCGTCAACTCTTATCTTACGAGTCATCTGACGAGCGATAATTTCAACGTGCTTATCGTTAATATCAACCGACTGTGAACGGTAAACGCTCTGCGTTTCACGGATTACGTAATCGTAAACGGCATCAAGGCCCTGAATTCTCTTGATATCGGCAGGGCTCTTTGAACCCTTTGTAAGTGCCTGACCAAGCTCAACATGGTCGCCGTCGTTAACGGTGATCGCCCAGCCGTAAGGAATGGGATATCTCTGTGCCTCGCTTGCATCGTCGGGAGTAATAACGATTTCAGTTGTATGAGTAGACTCGTTAAGTCTTGTATGACAAACACCGCTAACCTCAGCCATAATAGCAGTCTTCTTGGGTGTTCTCGCCTCGAAAAGCTCTTCTACACGGGGAAGACCCTGTGTAATATCCGAGCCCGCAATACCACCCGAGTGGAAGGTTCTCATCGTAAGCTGTGTACCGGGCTCACCGATTGACTGAGCCGCAATAATACCAACCGCTTCACCGACAGCAACAAGCTTTCCTGACGCCAGGTCAGCACCGTAGCAGTGAGCACAAACGCCCTGCTTTGAGTGACACTGAATAAGCGTACGGATATAAACCTTGTCAATTCCTGCCTTGATAACAGCATCAACAAGCTCGTCTGTGAGCATTACGTCATCCTCTGCGATAACCTCACCGTTTGCGTCAACGATGGGGCCCATCGTATATCTTCCGACAAGTCTGTCCTTCAAAGGCTCGATAACATTGCCCTCTTCATTAAGAATAGCACTTACCCAAGCACCCTTTGTCGTATCACACTTGTCCTCGCGAACGATAACCTCCTGCGATACGTCAACCAAACGTCTTGTAAGGTAACCCGAGTCAGCCGTACGGAGAGCTGTATCCGAAAGCGACTTACGTGATGACTTAGCACCCATAAAATACTCGAAAATCTTCATACCCTCACGGAAGTTTGACTTGATCGGGATTTCCATCGTCTTACCTGTAGCAGAGAACATAAGTCCGCGCATACCGGCAAGCTGTCTCATCTGTGCCATAGAACCACGGGCACCCGAATCAGACATGATCTTAATAGGATTGTAGCTTCCGAGACTGTTCTGAAGAGCAGCAGTTACGTCGTTTGTTGTCTTATCCCAAATAGCAACAACGCTCTTGTATCTTTCCTCCTCTGAAAGCTCACCCATCATATAGTGCTCTGAAATTTCCTCAACTGCCTTTTCGGATTCCGCAAGAATATTCTTCTTTTCAGGCGGAATCGTCATATCGTAAACAGAAATTGAGAAAGCAGCACGGGTTGAATATTTATAACCGATTTCCTTGATATGGTCAAGAACGTTAGCCGTTACCGAGAAGCCATGATACTTGATACAGCGGTCGATGATCTGACCGAGCTGCTTCTTGCCGGTTACGAACATAATTTCAAGGTCAAGGAGATTTTCTTCAGTTCTCTTGACAAATCCAAGGTCCTGAGGAAGTGAATTGTTGAAGATCAAGCGTCCGAGAGTTGCGTCGATAATCTTCGAGTGCATAACGCCGTCGATTTCTCTCTCAACTCTTACCTTAATCTTTGCGTGGATACCAAGCTGACCGTTGGTATATGCCATCATAGCCTCGTTGAAGTCCTGGAATACTCTTCCCTCACCCGGCTCTCCGTCCTTTTCCATTGTAAGATAGTAAGAACCGAGGACCATATCCTGCGAAGGAACCGTTACCGCGCGTCCGTCACAGGGCTTTAAGAGGTTGTTTGCAGAAAGCATAAGGAATCTTGCCTCTGCCTGAGCCTCTGCCGACAACGGAACGTGAACAGGCATCTGGTCGCCGTCAAAGTCGGCGTTGAACGCGGTACATACAAGCGGATGAAGCTTAATTGCACGGCCGTCCACAAGTACAGGCTCGAATGCCTGAATTGACAGACGGTGAAGTGTAGGCGCACGGTTAAGAAGAACGGGGTGTTCCTTAATAACGTTTTCAAGTGCATCCCAAACCTCAGGGAATACTCTGTCGATCTTCTTCTGTGCGTCCTTTACGTTTGTAGCCTTCTGCATCTCAACAAGTCTCTTTACAACGAAGGGCTTGAAAAGCTCGAGTGCCATTTCACGGGGAAGACCGCACTGATATATCTTAAGGTTAGGACCTACAACGATAACCGAACGTCCGGAATAGTCAACACGCTTACCGAGAAGGTTCTGACGGAAGCGTCCCTGCTTACCGCGAAGCATCTCGGAGAGTGACTTCAAGGGGCGGTTGCTCGGGCCGGTTACGGGCTTGCCGCGGCGGCCGTTGTCAATAAGAGCGTCAACAGCTTCCTGAAGCATTCTCTTTTCGTTTCTGATAACGATTTCGGGAGTTTTGATCTCCTGGAGCTTCTTCAAACGGTTATTTCTTGCAATAACGCGGCGATAAAGCTCATTGAGGTCAGAGGAAGCGAAGCGTCCGCCGTCAAGCTGAACCATAGGACGGATATCGGGCGGAATAACGGGAAGTGCATCAAGAATCATCCATTCAACCTTGTTGCCGGACTTTCTGAAGGATTCAATTACCTCAAGTCTCTTGATAACACGTGTTTTCTTCTGTCCGCTTGCTGTCTTAAGCTCCTCTTTAAGTTCCTTTGCAAGCTCTTCAATATCAATTCCCTGAAGAAGCTCACGAATAGCCTCAGCACCCATTCCTACACGGAACTCGTTTTCATAAAGCTCGTAATATTCCTGATACTGTCTCTCGGAAAGAACCATTCCCTTTTGGAGAGGAGTCATTCCGGGGTCAAGAACTACGTTTTCAGCAAAGTAAAGAACCTGCTCAAGCTGCTTTGGCGACATATCAAGCACAAGCGCCATTCTTGAAGGAATAGCCTTGAAATACCAGATATGAGATACCGGTGCTGCAAGCTCGATATGACCCATTCTTTCACGGCGTACCTTCTTCGTCGTTACGTCAACGCCGCATTTTTCACACTTAAATACTTCCTTGTTGTGAGAATTCTTGTATTTTCCGCACATACAAGCGCCGTCCTTCGTAGGACCGAAAATACGCTCGCAGAAAAGACCGCCCACCTCGGCTTTAAGTGTTCTGTAGTTTATAGTTTCGGGCTTTTTAACCTCACCGTATGACCATTCACGAATCATTTCGGGAGACGCAAGACCGATTTTTATTGAAGCGAATTCATTATGTTCCATATATTAACCTATCCGCATTTTTACGGATTACCTCTTTCAATGAATTTCTCTGCCCGGCGGCTTTTTGCCGACGAGTAAGATTTGAAAATCCTTTATCGAATTAAATCAATAATTGTCGTCGATATCGTCAGCCGTGTCGATGCCGTATTCCTCTTCGCTGAAGATGTCATCGTCATCCGTCTCGATAATATCGTCTCCGTTTTCGTCTGTGAGAGTATAGGAATCATAAAGCTCCTTGGTTTCAACGTTTTCTTCAAATTCAGCACCCTCAAGTCTGCGGTCGCGTCTATGATATGAAGGAACGTCATCCTCGTTGCAAAGAGTTGAGAGCTGAATTTCCTCGCCGCTCTTGTCGAGAACACGGATATCAAGTGAAAGAGACTGAAGCTCCTTAACAAGAACCTTGAAGGACTCGGGAACACCCGGTGTCGGAATGTTCTGTCCCTTAATAATTGCCTCGTAAGCACGGCGACGGCCTGTGATATCGTCACTCTTAACAGTAAGAATTTCCTGAAGAGTATAAGCTGCACCGTAAGCCTCGAGTGCCCAAACCTCCATCTCTCCGAATCTCTGTCCGCCGAACTGCGCTTTACCTCCGAGAGGCTGCTGAGTTACGAGAGAGTATGGGCCGTTGGAACGTGCGTGGATCTTATCGTCAACCAGATGATGGAGCTTGAGATAGTACATAATACCAACGGTTACGGGGTTATCAAAGGGCTCACCCGTGCGTCCGTCATATACTATTCTCTTACCGTCAATTACACGGAGAAGTCCTGCATTATAAAGCTCATTCCATTCGTCAGAGCCCTGATTGATCTCCTCGTCAAGTCTCTGCAGGTCGTCCTTTCCGTTCTCATCCTTTACAACCTTGAATACTGCCTTGCCGTCAACGTTCTCACCGGGAAGAATTTCGCGGCAGTATCCTGACATCTGCAAGCATTCAAGAATATCCTTTTCATTTGCACCGTCGAATACCGGAGTCATAATCTTCCAGCCAAGACGGCGGGCAGCAATACCCAAGTGAACCTCAAGCACCTGACCGATGTTCATACGGGAAGGTACGCCGAGAGGATTAAGAACGATATCAAGCGACGTTCCGTCGGGAAGGAAGGGCATATCCTCGGGAGGAAGAATTCTTGAAACGACACCCTTATTACCGTCACGGCCCGCCATCTTATCTCCGACAGAAATCTTACGCTTCTGTGCGAGATATACGCGAACAACCTTATTAACGCCTGTTGCAAGGTCATCTCCGTTTTCACGGGAGAATACCTTTACGTCAACAACGATACCCGATTCACCGTGAGGAACACGGAGAGAGGTATCACGAACTTCTCTTGCCTTTTCGCCGAAAATAGCA
>JAZRJC010000109.1:0-18607 GCA_045645605.1 Eubacteriales bacterium
TCGATATTTTTTGCCTAAAATAACTTGTGTTGAGCAGATTTTTCTGCTCTTTTCTCAAAATTATTATAAAAATATAAAATTGTTTGATTCCGTCATAGAGGAGATTCTATAAATTTCGAGTATTAATTTTTTTGATTTTAATGTCGAATTTTAGTGCTTCTTAGAATATTTTATTTGTCAAATATAATTTGAAGGCAAGTTTCACAGCTTGTTAGTAGCGAACTATACTCAAAACAATTTCCTCTGATCGGACAAATCGCAAGGTCGTATTAAAAGCCGAGAACGATGATAAGAAAAACTATCCGCATAAGCTCTACGATAACATTATTATTCAAAGTGTGGCAGAGCACGTTTTGAGTAAACTGTGAAGTGAATATAAGAAAGAATTTAAAGCTCTCCATTTCTTTGAAATGGAGAGCTTTGCGCCACAACTAAATATCGTTTCAAACCCTTTCGACGTTTTCAAAAATCATCCGTGGTATTCCCCGTTATACTGAATGAGAGTTGCGTCCTCAACGCCCTCCGTATCGCGTATCTCATCAAGGAAGGACATATCCTTATCCTTACAATAAACCTCGATAGCCATCTCGGTCTTTCCCTTGCGGACAGTCTTTGACTTTACAAAATATTTCATTTTACCAAAGGCACGGATAACGCTGTCGCCAACCTCATCACCGACATAATGAATAACAAGGATATAAATCCTTCCCTTTTGCTGCTTTCCGTGGAAAATCGCCACCATTAAAATCATAATAACGGCAGTTACCGCAACCAGCAAATACATTCCTGCTCCGGCAGTTATTCCCGTTGTTATTGCCCAGAAAAGATAAAGCAGGTCGAGAGGGTCCTTCACCGCCGTTCTGAAACGAACAATAGAAAGAGCACCCACCATACCGAGCGAGATAACGATATTCGTACTTATCGCCAAGGTTACCATAGCAGTAAGCACCGTCATACCAACAAGTGTGATAGCAAAGCTGCGCGAATAGATGACGCCAACGTAAAATTTTCTGTAAACTGCATAAATCACAGCACCCATAATAAGTGCGGTCAAAATTCCCAGCACAATGCTTGTCAGACTTGCTCCGTCAAAGACGCCCGATTCCAATATAGAATTCTTAATAAAATCCTTAATATTATTCATAATCTTTCCTCCGCTTAGTTTTCATACCAATATTTGAAGCTGTTCATATATTCCGTTTTTTCATAGCACAGCACGTATTTTGATACGGCTGTAAATTCCGAAGCCCTATCGGGCAGAATTTCACGCACAAGCTGCGGCAAAAACTCGGTGAACTTTACCTCCATAACGCATTTCCCAGGCTCAAGAATGGGGAGCGTCGGAAGAGTTGCATCAAATATATCGAAGCTGCCGACAGCGGCTCGAACGTCCGTATCAAAAGTAACACGAACAGTTCCCTCGTCAAGAATCCAAGGCTCGCGGTCATAATCAACGACAACTCTCGGACGCATAACGTTGCTCATACATTCAACGTAAAACTCGTGGCAAAGAGGGCTTTCGCTGTGAAGAAGAAAATCAAAATTCCCGTCGATAATCTTATACACCTCTTCTTTTGTGAGAGATGCGGACTCCTTGAAGATATATGCACCGATTTTTTTCTTTCTCTCAAGCTTAATGCTGCTATCATCGCAATTGTAAATTCGGATACGGTATTTTTTGCGTTTAAGGACGCCTGCGTCCTTTTCCTCATAAGCCGACCTATAATAATCGTCGAAATATAAGCTGCGAATCATATATCCGCCGTCTTTTGCGTGCTTATCAAGCTTCAGAAGCGGCTCTAACCGACGGCAGATAATCTCCTTTTGCGCCGTATCTATAAGATATTTCCATTCGTTTCTATATTTTTCATTCTTCAACATACGTGTCCTCCACAGCCCCGTCTAATACCTTACGGAAGTCCTCGGATTCAAGACAGTGCAAAAAACAAGCTCAAATTTCACACTTTCTTTTTCGTTTGTTATCTCTCACCGAAGCACTCTGCTTTTGTTTGGCATATACGCTGTTTTCTTTATCGTTTTTATACAAAATTCCATCTTAAATTATATTATACCACGCTATTCTTCAAGAAACAACATTTATTTCAAAAAAATCAAAACATTTTAATTTTTAAGCATAATCAAAGAGGCCCCGTTGCAAACTAAAAAAAGAAACGGTTGGTGATAAAATGGAATTTATAAAGGTTATATTGACGTCGATACTATCGGTGGCAGCACTTTTTATAATTACGAAAATTATGGGCCACAAGCAGGTCGCCCAGCTTGACTTTTTCGATTATGTCAGCGGAATTACAATAGGCTCTATCGGTGCTGAGCTTGCAACCGAGCTTGAAAAACCATACAAGCCTCTGATCGCACTTGTAATTTACTGCATATCGTCACTGATTCTGACCCTGCTTGCACACAAGTTTCCGCGCACTCGAAAATATATCAACGGCACACCGACGATACTTATGAATAGCGGAAGGCTTTACCGAAAAAACCTAAAAAAATCAAAGCTCGACCTATCAGAATTTATGCTTCTCTGCCGCGAGCAGGGATATTTCGATCTTGACGAGATACAAACAGCAATTTTTGAGCATAACGGAAAGCTCTCGATTCTGCCAAAGGCGGCGAACCGCCCCGCGACTCCCGAGGATTTGAAAATACCCGTAAAGAAGGCACATATCGGCATTGAGCTCATTATGGACGGGGAGATTATGGGAGGAAATCTTCAAAGGCTGGGACGCGATAAAAAATGGCTCTTAAAGCAGCTAAAATCACAAGGCTTTAAGGAATCAAAGGACGTATTCCTCGCTATATATCACGAGGAAGATGACAAGATGACGATTTACTAAAAAACAGAAGGAAGCCATAAACCTTGCGGTTTATGGCTTCTCACGCTTTATATCAGAATCAAACAGCCTTTTGGCTATTATTTCAACGCCTTAACGTAATGCTGTGTGATAAGCATAGGACGGGTTATTGCAGAGCCTACAACGCAGGCGTGAACGCCCTGGTCCATAGCTGTGCGAAGCTGCTCGGGCGAGAAGATACCGCCCTCTGCAATAATCGTTGTATGTAAAGACTCAACAAGCTTTCTGATAAGGTCGAAATTCGGAGGGATTATGTGCTTCGTATCCTCTGTGTATCCGTTAAGAGTTGTGCCTACAAAGTCAAAGCCAAGCTCCTCTGCACGAACTGCGTCCTCATAGTTTGAGCAGTCTGCCATAAACATCTGCTCGGGGTACTTCTCACGCACTCTCTTGAAAAATTCCGAAATCGTACTGCCGTCGGGACGAAGACTTGAGGTTGCGTCCATAGCAATAATTTCAACGCCTTCCTTAACAAGAGCGTCAACCGCATCCATCGTAGGCGTAATTCTTACCTTGCAATTCTCATAATCCTGCTTGATTATACCGATAATCGGAAGAGATACGTTCTTTTTTATTTCCCTTATATCCTCAACTGAGTTCGCACGAATTCCGACAGCACCTCCGAGATAAGCGGCATAAGCCATTCTTCCCATAATAAAGCTGCTGTGAAGAGGCTCGTCCTCAAGCGCCTGACAGGATACTATCAGTCCTCCGCGAATTTGATCTAAAACTTCCTGCTTTGTCATAATCCTTTTTCCTTTCAAAAGATATTATTTGTTTTCCAAGCAATTTCTTGCGTACGCGGCAGCACCAAGTATTCCCGCTTTGTTGCCAAGCTTTGCCGAGGTGATATTTACACCCGCAAAGGTAACCATTGCCTTTTTATAGAATTCCTCTCTGACAGCATCACGCACAATATCCTGCTCCATAACGCCACCACCGAGAATAATACATTCGGGGTTAAATATATAGGTGAGTGACAAAAGTCCGTCCACAATTTCCTTTTCCCAAGCTCTTATGAGGCTGAAAAGCGACTTATCCTTCTCCGCAAGCTCAAAGAGTTGCTTTACGTTTTCAAGATCGGGAATACGCTTTCTTGCGTTTTTCAAAAGAGCAGTCGAGGCTGCATATTGCTCATAGCATCCCCGCTGTCCGCAGCTGCAAAGACGGCCGCCCTTATGAGTTATCATGTGTCCCATCTCGCCAGCAATTCCGCAAGCACCCGTAAGAAGCTTTCCATCCTGCACGATAGCTCCGCCAACGCCCGTGCCGTAAGTAAGACAGAGAAAATCCTTATAATCCTTACCCGCACCGAGCTTTGCCTCACCGAGAGCTGCCGCGTTGCAGTCATTCAAAATAAAATTAGGCTTTTTTATAGCTTCGGTTATCATCTTTCCTGCCTCAAGGGGCGGAATGAGATTTCCTGCTTCATCTCTGTTTCTGTAGAGTATAGTTTTCTTCTTATCGTCTATCTGACCCGTCATTGATACGGCTAAAACGTCATAATCAGAATATTCCTTTGCTACGGCAATAGTGCGTTCAACACGGGTTATAGCGTCGTTTGCCAAGGAAGGGGTCGTGCGAATCTCTGACAAGTTATATAAATCGTCAACAACGGCAGATTTAATGGCTGTGCCGCCGACGTCCAATGCTAAAATTTTCATTATTGTCCTCCTTTACGCATTTGCAATACCGTCCGACAAAACGGGGATGAGTCAAACGCAAAAGCACGTTTGAATCTCAGCCCCTTTTTGTCAGTTTATACGGATTTTGTCCGCATTTACATTATTCGTTGATCCAAACGATTGCATCGGGTGCCAATACGTATTCAGAAGCGTTTCCGTTGATATCGTAGAAGGTAGTCTTCTGCTCTTCTGCCGTATTGTTTATAATAGCATACTTCTTGCAACCGGGGTAATAATGACACTCTGTATAGATATTTGTTGAGAACGCCTTCTTCAAGATGTCCTCTTTACCTGCACACCAAAGCATTGCACGGTAAAGCAATCTGGTGTTCATCGCATCATATCTGAGGCCTGCAACATAAAGAGTTCTACCCTCTCCGTATGTATTCACTGCAAGCTTTACGTGGCCGTTGTTTTTGCCACTCTTCGGGAAACGCTCCTCGTATTTTGCGTCAAGTATCTGAGCGCCGTCAGAAAGGGCATATACGTGGTCTGTTCCGCCCGCGTAGTCGATCTCACCGACAACGTCCTCTGTAACGAAGTGATCCTTGTTTACCTCAACGTTATAGCGGTTAAAGAGGATAGAGTGGCCTCTTTCTACGTCAACGCCGAGTGCATCGGCAAGCTGGAAGTATCTGCCGCCATACTGGATAGCAGAAGGCTCATTCATACCGATAAATCCACCGCCGTTTGCGATATATTCACGAACGCTCTCAAGAAGCTTTGCATCTGTCCAGCAAACGTCGCCCGAGAAAGCAGTTCCTGCATTACCGCTGTTAAATACAACGTCAAAATCCTTGAGACAGCCATTCTTTGCATCCTCAAAGCTGATGAACTGAACGTCTACCGGAAGACCCGCCAAAATTTCCAAAAACTCCATAACCGACGCAGTACGCTGATAAGAATTGTCCTGGCTTATCATATTTATCATCCAGGACTTCTCCTTGCCCCAATAGTTCATTATTGCTACCTTCAAGGGTGTATATGCATTACCTTCAGCTACGATATCGTGCGTTTCACGGAACTCATTGCAAAGATTCTCCACCGCATCGCAGAAGTTTGGATACTTATCGGCAAGACTCAAATATCCACCAAAGCCGATCCTGTCTACCGTTTTTCTCATAAGTGCACGGCGCATTTTTCCCCAGCAATATTTCATACTTCTCGTAGCCGTTTCGTCATCGGGAAGAGTATCAGGGAAGAAATATGGATGTAAACGAAGCTCCTTGCACAACGGATTCGGAATGTCTGTAACGATACGAACTGATGCACCCGAAGCAACACTACCTATAATAGCGTCAAGTTTCATATCTGCAAAATACTTTCCATAAGGCTCAGCTCCGATCCAGGAGTCGCCCCAGAACATCATAGCCTCTCTTCCTGCCTCGTGAACCTTTTCTATGATCTTTGCAACGATTTCTGTTACAAAGCGCTGTACCATATCTCTGAAATCGAGAGCAGCCTTTGTAGGAATCAGGAAGTGGTTTCCGTAGTAACCCTCGGTAAGCAAATCCTCAAGCTTGATCTCGTAGCCGTATTCCTTCTCAAAGCGTTCAAACATAGCAGGGCTTGCAGCCGTTGCATAGGTATACCAGTCGAAGAGCTGGTTACGGGTACCGCTTGTATAGAGTATGTAGAAATGGTAAATGAATGTTGTGAAACGAATTACGTTTACCTGTGGGTTTTCCTCCATCCACTTTTCGATATTATTCAAAATGTGCTCAAAGGCCTCAGGGAAGATAGGGTCGATGTCTCTATCCTTCGTAACCGTCCAACCATTGCAGACGTAATTATAAACCTGAGTAGAGTCCCAAAGGTTTTTGCCGAAATAGCTAACGGTATATTCGTGCATTTTCTTCGCGTTGTTAACAACGACGATATTATTGCCGATATATTCCCAATCGTGAACCTCTTCTCCTGTGGTTCTGTCAAACACCTGCCAATATTTCTTGTAATTTTCGGTGTTAACTCTTACCTGCTCTGCAAATACGTCCTTAAGCAGATCAATTTCGAGTCTATCGGAAAATGCAGTATAGCGCTGTGAAATTATTGCCATATTCTGCAAATACTCGTCGTGAGCGTAAGCAAAATCGTTATCACTACGTACGATAAAGTAGGTTTTATATACCTTTTCCGCCAATTCTCCGGCGTTTGCGGGCAGCTCTGTTCCGTCGCAGTCACGAACGGCGTCGGCGCCCCATTTTTCAACGTATTTTTTAGTGCCTTCTACAAAATTTTCATCAGTAGGGACAGTAACTCTTCCTTTACTCATCTTTTTTCTCCTTAAAAAGTTGGTGTGTTTTCGGGTATTGTATTATTATAATAAACCTGAAATTAGTATACCCTACCCTTGCTGAATTGTCAATAGATTTAAGAAAACTTTTTGGGGAAATATGGGAGATTTATGTACAACAAACAATATAACAGCTAACGACAAGGATACAATAAAGCCTGATATCACAACAGCTTATAACGAAGATACAACAAAACCCGATAATACAACATCTAACGATGAAAACGTCACTATGGTTTGGTTACCTTCAAGCGGCTCAAAATATCATTCAAAACCTAATTGCAGCAATATGAAGTCGCCAAGACAAGTTTCGCTTGAAAGTGCTGAAAGGCAAGGCTATACACCTTGTAAAAGATGTCATTAATTTCATATACTGACAAGCTTTCTCGTATATAATATTTTCACTCAACTCCATATAAAAATGCTGCCGTGTTGCACGGCAGCATTTTTTGATTATCAAATTATTCAATAAGACCGTTTTTTCTCTTGGCTTGGTCCTTTAAGCGAAGCTCGGTATTAAGAATTCTCTTGCGAAGACGAATCGACTTCGGGGTAACCTCAATAAGCTCGTCGTCTGCAATAAACTCAATAGCCTCCTCAAGGCTGAATATGATAGGAGGCGTAAGAATAAGCTTTTCATCAGCACCCGAGGAACGAATTGACGTAAGATGCTTCTTCTTGCAAGGGTTCACCGCAATATCCTGCCCCTTGGGGTTCTGACCTACGATCATTCCCTCATAAACGGGAGTTGCAACACCGACGAACATATCGCCTCTCTCCTGCGTGTTGTAAAGACCGTAGCTCGTCGTCTCGCCGTCCTCTGATGCAACGAGAGAGCCTGTATATCTCATCGGAATATCTCCCTTGTACGGCTGATATCCGTCAAAAATCGAGTTTATAATTCCCTCTCCGCGTGTGTCCGTCATAAATTCAGCACGGTAACCGAAAAGACAACGGGAAGGAATGGAATATTCAATTCTCATACGGTTTCCGACAGGATTCATTTCAAGAAGCTCGCCCTTGCGCTTGCCAAGCTTTTCGATAACGGCTCCCGAGGACTCGCTCGGAACGTCTATCGAAACTCTCTCCATAGGCTCACATTTAACGCCGTCAATTTCCTTGTAAAGCACCTTCGGTGTGCTGCAGCAAAGCTCGTAGCCCTCACGGCGCATATTTTCAATAAGTATCGAAAGGTGCATCTCGCCGCGTCCGTCAACCTTGAATTGGTCTGTAGTCTCACCGTCCGAAACACGAAGAGAAACGTCCTTCAAAAGCTCCTTGTAGAGTCTGTCACGAACCTGACGCGATGTGACGAATTTACCCTCGCGGCCCGCAAACGGGCTGTCGTTTACAGCAAAGGTCATCTGCATCGTAGGTTCGCTGACCTTAACAAATTCAAGGGGCTCGGGGTTTGTGACAGCGGTTATCGTATCACCGATCGTGATATCCGCAGCACCCGCAAAGCAAACGATATCTCCAACTGTCGCACTCTCAACCTGCACGCGTCCAAGACCGTCAAATTGGTAAATAGAAACTATTTTTGTCTTCTTGGGAGTCGCATCCGAATGGAAGTTGCAGACGAACGCCTCCTGATTCTGCCTGATCGTTCCTCGCTCAATTCTGCCGATACCTATTCTACCGACAAATTCGTTATAGTCGATAGAAGAAACGAGAAGCTGTAAATCACCCTCGGGGTCACCCTCGGGAGCAGGCATATACTCAAGAATCGTATCAAACAAGGGCTTTAAGTCAGTTCCCGGCTCATACGGAGACAAGGACGCTGTTCCGTTTCTGCCCGAGCAGAAAATCATAGGACTGTCAAGCTGCTCGTCTGTTGCGTTAAGGTCGATAAGAAGCTCAAGAACCTCCTCCTCAACCTCTTCAAGACGGGCATCAGGCTTGTCTATCTTATTTACAACAACGATTACGCGGTGGTTCATCTCGAGTGCCTTTTGCAGAACGAAGCGTGTCTGGGGCATAGGGCCTTCAGCCGCGTCAACGAGAAGGATAACTCCGTTAACCATCTTGAGAATACGCTCAACCTCACCGCCAAAGTCTGCGTGGCCGGGGGTGTCGATAACGTTAATCTTTACACCGCCGTAATGAATTGCGGTGTTTTTCGCAAGAATCGTTATTCCTCTTTCACGCTCAAGAGCGTTGCTGTCCATAACTCTGTCCTGCGTTGCCTGATTTTCACGGTAAACGCCGCCCTGCTTCAGCATTTCGTCAACCAAGGTAGTCTTTCCGTGGTCAACGTGGGCAATTATCGCAATATTTCTTAAATCTTCTCTCTTCAAAGGCTTTTCCCCCAATTACTGCATTTTTTCAGAATATCTTTAACTACACATTTTATTATATCACAAAATTTTCAAGTAGAAAACAGTTTTGATAACAAAATTCTAAAGAAATTGAACAATATTTTTGCCCTTTTTTTGTGCAATTTGCCATTTTGTATCTTTTTGAAAGCAAAAAACGGGATATTGGTGCAAAAATATCGCTTTTTCGGATAAAAGCTCCGCAATTTTTTCATTATTTGATAAACGTCTAAAAAGCGTTTTTTTGAGGTAATTTTTTCTCTCTGCAAGGAGTGTTTCAGACAAGCTTCGCATTGGAAACAAGTCTAAATCAACGTTTCACACACTTATGATTTCACTCTCGTCTATCTCGAATTTAGATGAAAAAACGCTATATATCCATCGAATATGGATTAGAAATACATCCAACTTTTATGCTTATGTCTATGTTTTGTTATATAGGCATAAAACAGTCGATAACTTTTTAACAAAAACTACTTGACAAGCTCTAATTTGTGTGATAAACTTGTAATGATGAAATTTTATGGGCGTTTTATTATCTCTCCTCGCCCCGCTCGGCTCTGCGTGTAAATTGAATGGTGAGCCAAAATTCCACACAAATAATGCACATAATCCACAAAGGAGCTTATAATTATGGAAATTAAATTACTCCGAGAACCAAACGTTGTATTCGAGGCAGCAACGCTTCTCTTCAACAGTCGTAACGGACAGTCCTGCAGAGAGCTTAAAAATGCAATCATCAAGAAGTTTTCGATCGATGCGGACGTGCTTGACAACTGCTTTGACGCAATTATCGAGATAACAGAGCACGTAACAGGGCTTCTTGAGGCAGATGAAAAGCTTCTTGACTTTCTTTTTGCCCGTCACAGCTCAATGAAGGGCTGCTTCGCTCATTATTTAATACACGACGCCTGCCGCCGCGAGATGCCTGACTTCGACTCGGATATCAAGCGTATAAGAGATCTTTCAAAGGGTGTGTTTTTCATCAATTTCACTACATTACTTATAAATGAGTTCGCAGACGAGGACTACGATGGGGATATAACCAATTACAACGAGCTTTTCGCCTTCATCGAGTCGATGCCTATCCCCTCGGACGAAAAATTCGAGCTTTGCCGTCTTTACAACAACTTTGACTTCTATAAAAATATGCTCGCTGACATTCTTGAGGACGCAGGTAAGCTGTTTATGCAAAAGTATGACAGCGTCAAGCACTACATAGGTTGGTTTATTTCTGCTATCAATCAGCCTCTTGAAAATGGTAAAGAGAAGTTTATATCACAAAACTATAATCTTGATATCTCTCCGTCGGTTGACGTGCTTTACGTACAGCCATCTATCGTTATGTGCAACACCACCAAGTATATTATGAGCTATACCGATGAGAAGGCTTACGATTTCTTCTACGTTGGAGTTCTTTTCGAGCCTCTTAAGGAGATTACCGATTCATCAACTCTTGAGGACAAGCTCTGCCGTAATCTTCGCACGATCGGAGATATGAGAAAATTTGAAATTCTCCGTCTCCTGTCCGAATCTCCCAAATACGGTCAGCAGTTAGCTTCCCTTCTCGACATAAGCACGGCAACGATTTCACACCACATGGCGATGCTTATGGAATGTAATTTCGTTGAGATCAAGCGCGAGTCAAACAGAATTTACTATTGTCTTAACAAAAAGAAGATCCGCGATTTCATTGACGAGCTCTCAACCTCCCTGCTTCAATAAAATAATTCGGCTGCAGTTTTCACTGCAGCCTTTTTGCCGTTTACAGCTTTTTTAATCAGTTTTCTCGAAAAGTTTTGACAGTTTTTTCTCTATAGCTATTGAAAAAAAGAGCAAAGTGAGGTATAATATAACAGAATATAATTAAGAAATATAATAATCAATGAAAGGTTTGTCAAAAATATGCTTAACGATAAAAAGGTTTCCTTCTCCGGAGTTCAGCCCAGCGGTAATTTAACTATCGGAAATTATCTTGGTGCGCTTCGTAATTTTTCAAAATACAGCGATGACTACCGCACCTTTTACTGCGTAGTTGACCTCCACGCAATAACTGTACGTCAGAATCCCGCGGAGCTTCGCCGCCGCACTTACGAAACGCTGGCTCTTTACATAGCCTGCGGTCTTGACCCCGAGAAGAACACTCTTTACGTTCAGTCGCAGGTTCCCGCACACGCAGAGCTTTCCTGGATTCTCAACTGCTACACCATGTTCGGTGAGCTTTCAAGAATGACACAGTTCAAGGACAAGAGTGCGAGTCACGCAGACAATATAAATGCAGGACTTTTCACATACCCCACTCTTATGGCGTCTGACATTCTTCTCTATCAGACAGACGTCGTTCCTGTTGGCGTTGACCAGAAACAGCACGTTGAGCTGACCCGCGATATTGCCAACCGCTTCAATCAGGTATATTCGGAGACGTTTACCATCCCCGAACCGATCATTTCAAAAAACGGTATGAAGATTATGTCTCTTGCCGAGCCTACCAAGAAAATGAGCAAGTCGGACGCTAATGCAAACGCAGTAGTTTATATCCTTGACGACAAGGATACCATCATCCGCAAGTTCAAGAGAGCCGTTACTGACTCTGAAACCGAGGTTCGCTATGGCGAGGGCAAGGACGGAATTAACAATCTTATGTCAATTTATTCCTGCTTTACAGGAAAAACAAATGAAGAAATCGAGGCCGAATTCAAGGGCCGCGGATACGGAGATTTCAAGTTAGCTGTAGGCGAGGCATGTGCTGATGCTCTCGCTCCCGTTCAAGCTAAATTTGCTGAGCTTCTCTCAGACAAGCCATACCTTGAATCTGTAATGAAAAACGGTGCCGACACCGCTTCCTATTTTGCTCAAAAAACCCTCTCAAAGGTTAAGCGCAAGGTAGGCTTTGTAAACTGATCAGTGTTCGGCAAAAACAAAAAAGTCAGCGTGAAAAAGATAGATTCTTCAATCTAAATTCACCTTTTTCACGTCGCCTTGTGCCTATGGAACAAGGCCGAAAGGCACGGTAGATTAAAATTATGCAATTAAAGCTTATACTCGGCATAACTGCCGTTATTTGCGCCGCTTTACTTTCCTTTATTTTAACTCCTATTGTCAGAGTTCTGGCTTTTAAGATCGGCGCTGTTGACGTCCCGCGTGACAAAAGAAGAATGCACAAGGTGCCCACTCCACGTATCGGTGGTCTTGCCATTTTTCTGAGCTTTGCACTGACGGCTCTCGCCTTTTGCGAGGTTTCAAAATTTTTGGCGGTCGCCCTTTACGGTGCTTTGATTCTCGTCATTATGGGTGTTCTTGATGACGTTTATAATCTCAACTCTCTCTTTAAGCTTTGCGTGCAGGTCGGAATGGCTCTTTTTGCCATAATCGAGGGTGTACGGATCGAGTTTATAGTTTTCGGTGAGGAAACAGTTCTTCTTGGCGGCTGGTCATACGTAATTACTCTTATCTGGATCGTCGGACTTACAAATTCGGTGAACCTGATAGACGGTCTTGACGGTCTTGCTTGCGGAGTCAGTATGATCACGGCGATATCTCTCTTCGTCGTAACCTTAATTCTGGGCGATCTCCCAACCGCCTTGTTTATAGCGGTTCTTATAGGGGCTTGTCTCGGATTTTTGCCTTACAATTCACATCCGGCAAAGATTTTCATGGGAGACACAGGCTCACAGGCTCTCGGATTTATCCTTGCCGTTATGAGCGTTAACGGAGTTTTCAAAACGCACATGGTGCTCTCCTTCCTTATCCCGATTTCAATCTTCGGATTACCGCTTTTCGACACATTCTTTGCCTTTGCAAGAAGAATTTTACACGGAAAAAATCCGTTTTCTGCCGACAGAGGCCACATTCATCACAAGCTTATTGATATGGGCTTTGGGCAAACCAAGAGTGTCCGAATCCTTTACTCCATCTGCGGAGTTTTAGGCATCGCTTCTATTCTTCTGACTCTTCGTATGTATCTTCCCGCAGTAATTATTCTCATCTCAGGCTTCACTCTTTATTTCGTTTGCTTCAGCATATTAAAAAGCAACTCGCTTCGAGGTCTTACAGGACTTTTCGACGAGCTTGACGCAAAAGAATCAGGCGTTGAGATAAGCACCGATACTGAATTGCTCGGCGGATTAAATACCGAGCAAAAAAGCGAGTAAGGGCGTCTCCCCTTCTCGGATTACTCTGTTCTCCGCCGATAAAAAATCAACAGAAAGGAAAGCAACAAGAATGGCTGATAGAAAAAACAAACAAACGAAAGCACAAGAGCCTAAAATTAAATTTACCGCTCTTCGAGCCCTTTTGATAATCGGCATCTCGGTTGCGCTTCTTGTTCTTTCCGTGCTTGGACTTTACTTTCTTGAAAACCGAAAAACAACCGACAAGGGCTCTTCCGACGTCGGAGATAAGGAGTTTCAAAAAAAAGCGGAGCTGTTGTTTAATACAGTGAGAGAGGCAGAGGAAAATCCAAGCTCCAAGGAATTTATCAACCTTGACGTAATTTCGCTTGAAGAAGCCTTCACCGAATATCCGATAAAGGATTCCTATTACTGCGAATACACCGCAATAAGAGCAAACGGTGATGATAAGCACGAGCAAATAAAGCAGGTTATAAAGCAGGGGAATAAATATAATATCCGCACGTACGAATCCGAAATACTTATCGAAACGCTCATTTTTGATGGTGAGAGTATCTACGTTCGCAACGAAATCACAGGCGAAACCAAGGTTTTTGCAGATAAGACCCCGGCAGACGCTTGTATTATGGCAGGCATTCCCTGTCACGAGGACGTTCTTCGCTTGACAGACAGCTACAGAAGCTCCCCCGATGATAGCGAGCTCGAGAAATGTAGCTACTCTCTTTTCAGAACGAACTCTAATATACTTATAGTTACGCTTCGCTTCAAAGAAACCGCCGCTACGCATAAGTATTATTACTTCCTTGACTACGGAATAATATATTCCTGCGACATTCAGGCAAATAACATAAAGCCTTATACAATCTCTGTACACAGCTTTGACAGCGACATAAAAAAATATATAAACGAGGGCATTTTTGCTCCTCTTAAATAAACGTAAATGGAGGAATGACAAAATGATAAAAATTGAGAGAGCCTCAGTCATGAACCTTGACAATGCTATAAGAGGCGCAAGAAATCCTATGAACAGCTGGGATAAGTCGGACAGCTATTTTGACGAAAACGGCAAATTTATATTAGGAGAAAACGACCTTTCCTTAGCACAAAGACTTGCAAAGGCAGGAACAGACCACAGAAAATTCCTCCGTCAGATCTTCGTTTCTCTCGATATAACAGCACCTCTTTATTGGTGGAAGGAATTTGACACATATAAGGTAGGAACTGTTGCAAATTCCTGCTCTACTATGCACAAAATACATACGAAGTCTTTCGGGCGCGACGATTTCAGTTGCGACCGCCTGACTCCCCCTGCCCTCTCTGCGCTTGACAGCCTTATTGAATTTCTCGAATCGGAAAGACTCGCTTTTTGCGAAAACAAGGACGAGCGTGAGCATTGGCATAATATCATTCAGCTTCTCCCCTCAAGCTATAACCAGATGAGAACGGTTACTATGAATTATGAGAATTTGATCAATATTTACTATGCCCGCAAATCTCATAAGCTTGCGGAATGGCACACTCTTTGCGACTTCATTATGACGCTCCCCTACGCAAAGGAGCTTATCGCAGTTAAATCAACCGAGGAAAACTAAAAATTCAATAAATAAAAATGCGTTTCCGCACGGAAACGCATTTTTTATTTAATCCTGTGAACGCTCACCGAGGATCTGTCTGTATTTCTGATAGAAACTCTCAAAATAATCTCCGTCAAGAGCGTCTCTTATTTTCTGCATAAGCTCGTTATAGAAGTAAAGATTATGCAGAACCGCCAAGCGCATACCAAGCGCCTCCTTCGCCTTTATCAGGTGCCTTATATAGGAACGGCTGTAATGACGGCAGGCAGGACAACCGCAATTCTCGTCAAACGGACGGGGGTCAAGCGCGTATTTTTCGTTACAAATATTCATCTTTCCGTGCCAGGTAAAGAGATTTCCGTGACGTGCGTTACGGCTCGGCATAACGCAATCGAAGAAGTCAACTCCCATATGCACCGCTTCAAGAATATTGCAGGGAGTTCCAACACCCATAAGGTATCTCGGCTTCTCCTTCGGCATATGGGGCTCAACCGCGTCAATTATACGGTACATATCCTCCGTTGCCTCGCCAACCGCAAGACCGCCGATAGCGTAGCCCTGAAGATCAAGCTCGGAGATCTGCTTCATGTGCTCGATTCTGAGGTCCTCATAAGTACCGCCCTGACCAATGCCGAAAAGCATCTGGTCTTTATTTATAGTATCGGGAAGAGAGTTAAGCCTCTCCATCTCCGCCTTGCATCGAACAAGCCATCTGGCAGTTCTGGCACAGGACTGCTTTACGTAATCATAAGGAGCAGGATTTTCAATACATTCGTCAAACGCCATAGCAATAGTTGACGCAAGGTTCGACTGAATCTGCATACTTTCCTCGGGGCCCATAAAGATTCGCTTTCCGTCAACGTGAGATGCGAATTTTACGCCCTCCTCGGTAATTTTACGAAGCTGTGAGAGCGAAAAAACCTGAAATCCGCCGCTGTCTGTCAGCACCGGCTTGTCCCAATTAAAAAACTTATGTATTCCGCCCATATCGCGAATAAGCTTGTCTCCCGGACGAATATGTAGATGATACGTGTTTGAAAGCTCAACCTGACAGTTTATCTCTCTCAAATCCATAGTTGACACGCCGCCCTTAATAGCCGCACAAGTGCCAACGTTCATAAATACGGGGGTTTCTATATCTCCGTGTACGGTATGCAGAGTTCCTCGCCTTGCTCTGCCGTCCTGTTTTTTCAGTTCAAACATAAATACTCCTCATTAAAGTCTTTCAAATTGCTTATCAAGCATATTCTTTGTCATCTCAATAGCAACGGGACGTCCGTGCGGGCAGAAGGTAATATCGGGCAGCTCCATCATCTTCTTTACGAGCCATTCGGTATGTCCCTCGGGATATTTTCTGCCTGCCTTTATTGCAGCCTTGCAGGATGCCTGATACAGCGCCTTCTCAAAAAGCATATCACGCGTGATTGACACGTTTCCGGCACCGCCCAAAAGTCTGTCGGCAAAGGTTTGCATAATCTCCTCGGTTGCCCCCTGCGGTATCCCCGTCGGAATAGACGTGACGTCAACACAATTATCCTTCACGTCAATCGTATATCCCACAGCCTCTATTTCATTCTTATATTCAGATAAAATAGCACATTCTTCTCTGCCGAGATGCACACTTATCGGAAGCATAAGCAGCTGCGATGAGTCCTCGCGGCTTTTAATAATTTCCTTGAATCTCTCGAAAATAATTCTCTCGTGTGCCGCGTGCTTATCTATAATTAAAAGCTTTTCACCTATGTCAACAAGCAAATAAGAATCAAAGGCCTCACCGATAAATCTGTACGGTAAGAGAGCTCTCTCCTCTTCCTTCTTCTTTTCCACAAACATGCCCGTGGTATCCGCAGCTGCGTGTTGAGGACTCGGAGAAGCGCCTTCTTTTTTCACAAAAGCGTCTCTATAGTCCCGAACGATATTCTCGCGCCCCTCATCGTTGCTTACCCTTGGCGGTGGGTTTTCAAATGAAGGCATATTTGAAGTAATATTTCTGCCGTCATCGGCAGCATTTCTCGGATTTGCTATCTTCGGAATGCTAACAATCGGCTCTTCGTTATTTTTCTGAGAAAAATAAGTGCTTGTGGGAATTTTCACCGTATCTTGATTCAGTCGAAGCGAAAAGTTCTCCTGTCTTATCTGCGTATCCTTTTGTGAAGTCTTCTCAACGTCCGCAATCGGAACAAAAACATTTATCGAGCTTTTAGCCGCACTCACACCTCTGCTAAAGCCCCCTGACGTCGCGGCACTCTTGCCATCTGCCTTCCCCTCGCCAAGCCTTCTGTAATCTTCTGCGGAAATATGCCCATTTTCAAGCTTTACAGACGGTCTTTCGGTGTTTTGCTCAAGAGCGTTTCGACAAGCATAGTAAATAGCCTCAAAAACAAGCTTTTCGTTTGAAAATTTAACCTCAAGCTTTGACGGATGAACGTTAACGTCAACCGTTCTCGGATTTATATCAACGAAAATCACACAGCAAGGGAATTTTTCGGGCGGAATATACGAATTATAAGCCTGCTCAATGGCCGCCATCGCGGTTTTACTCTTAATATATCGTCCGTTTATAAAGAAATTCTGATAATTTCTCGTAGCCTTAACGTTATCTGAACGGCCGATATATCCGCTTATTTTTATTCCCTCAAGAGAAGAATTAACCTCAAGCAGCTTTGATGCAAACTCACGGCCAAAAACAGAATATATGGCACTTTTCGCCTTTCCGTCTCCCGAGGTAGTAAGCCTTGTCACCCCGTCCGAAATAAGGGTAAATGCAATTTCGGGATGCGAGAGCGCAACCCTCTCGACAGTTGACACAACCGCCATAGCCTCGGTGACGTCCTTCTTTAAGAATTTTCGTCTTGCGGGTACGTTATAGAAGAGATCCTCAACGATAACGGTCGTACCGTCAGAGCAGCCTCTCTCGATTACGTCAGAGCCTACGCCACCATGGCACTCAACCATCGCGCCAAACTGATTTTCTCTTGTTTTCGATATAATTCTGACGTTTGAAACAGAGGAAATTGCCGCAAGGGCCTCTCCTCTGAAGCCTAACGACATTATCGAATCAAGGTCGTCCGCCTCTTTTATTTTACTCGTGGCGTGACGGCGCAGAGCGACGGGCAGGTCCTCGGGCTCGATACCGCACCCGTTATCCGACACTCGCATAAAGGCAATTCCGCCGTTTTGAATTTCAACAGTAATTCTGTCCGCACCCGAATCTATAGAGTTTTCCATAAGCTCCTTGATTACAGAGGCAGGACGGTCAACAACCTCACCCGCCGCAATCAAGTTTGCAACGGCAAAGCTGAGAACGTTAATCTTTCCCATATACTCTCCGTTTTAATTTAGTTTTTTCTTTATTTCAAATAAGAATTGCATAGCCTCATACGGTGAGAGTGTGTTAATATCAAGGTTACGAAGCTCCTCGATAGCACTCTCGCGCAAGCAATCGTCAAAGCTTATCGTTCCGTCGTCCTCATTTTCTTCTGTCCCGTTGTTCGACAAATAAATACTCTTTGATGAACGCTCAATTGATGCCAGAACCTCTTTTGCTCGACGGACAACCTCACTCGGAAGTCCCGCAAGCTTTGCAACCACAATACCGTAGCTGTCGTCTGTTGAGCCCTTGACGATTTTACGAAGGAAGGTAATGTTATCCCCTCTCTTCTTTGCTGCAATATTGTAATTCACGATCCCGTCAAACTCATCCTCAAGTGATGTTAACTCGTGATAGTGGGTTGCAA
>JAZRJC010000110.1:0-16263 GCA_045645605.1 Eubacteriales bacterium
TATTGTCGCCAAAGCCGGGCCAGATGAAGTTGCCGTCAGCGTCTGTACGGAACCAGTTAACGTGGAAAATCTTGGGAGCGTTCGCAATCTTCTTGCCCATATCGAGCCAATGACGGAAGTAGTCACCCATATTGTAGCCAACGAAGGGACGCATAGCCATCGGGTCGCGGCGAACAACGCCTACAGCACCTGCTGCTGCAGCTGTTGTTTCGGATGCCATAATAGAACCAACGAAGGTACCGTGCTGCCAGTTGCGTGATTCATATACGAGCGGAGCTGTCTTTGCACGGCGGCCGCCGAAGATGATAGCAGAAAGCGGAACACCCTTGAGTGAATTGAATTCGCTTGAGATGCAAGGACACTTTGTTGCCATAGCTGTGAAACGAGAGTTAGGATGCGCGCCGGAGGTGTTAACCTTATCAGCCTTATCATACTTTGTGTAATCCCAAGGCTCGCCCTTCCAGTTGAGAGCGTTCTTCGGAGGATTGTTATCAAGGCCTTCCCACCAAACCGTGTTGTTGTCAAGGTCGTGGCATACGTTTGTGAAGATACAGTCGCTCTTTGTTGTCTCAAGAGCGTTGGGGTTAGACTTATCGTTTGTACCGGGAGCAACGCCGAAGAAGCCGTTCTCGGGGTTGACTGCGTAAAGTCTGCCGTCCTCGCCAAGACGAATCCAAGCGATATCGTCACCAACTGTCCATACCTTATATCCCTTGTTCTTGTAAATTGCAGGGGGAATAAGCATAGCAAGGTTTGTCTTACCGCAAGCAGACGGGAATGCGGCAGATACGTACTTAACCTCACCATTCGGGAATTCAACACCGAGAATGAGCATATGCTCAGCCATCCAGCCTTCTTTTCTTCCGAGGTAGGATGCTATACGGAGTGCAAAGCACTTCTTACCGAGAAGAACGTTTCCACCGTAGCCTGAGTTAATAGACCAGATTGTGTTATCCTCTGGGAAATGGCAGATATATCTGTTGTCCTCATCAATGTCCTTTCTTGCGTGAAGTCCCTTGATAAAGTCACCATCGTCACCGAGAGCCTCGATTACGTCCTTGCCTACTCTCGTCATAATAAGCATATTAAGAACAACGTAGATAGAGTCTGTAAGCTCGATACCGATCTTTGCAAAGTCAGAGCCAACAACACCCATAGAATAAGGAATTACGTACATAGTTCTTCCCTTGTATGAGCCCTTGTATAGCTTCGAAAGCTTTTCATAGCATTCGTTCTTTTCCATCCAGTTGTTAATGTTTCCTGCGTCCTCTTTCTTTGACGTGCAGATAAACGTTCTGCCTTCTACTCGGGCAACGTCGTTTACCGCTGTTCTGTGAAGATAGCAGTTAGGAAGAAGCTCCTGGTTGAGCTTAATAAGCTCGCCTGTACTGCATGCCTCGGCACGAAGTGCCTCTGTCTGTTCTTCGCTTCCGTCAATCCAAACGATTTTGTCAGGCTGAACCATAGCAGCCATCTCGTCGATCCAAGAAAGAACCTTCTTGTTGTTTGTCATCTTTTTTCTCCTTTATATATATTGATAAATATTTTGTTTTCCAAATTTTACCCATTGTAATGATACCACATTTTTTCCAAAATTACAAGACTTTTCCTCAAGGTGTTACAGTTTGTTCATATTAAAAAATCATTTATACCAAAATCAATACAAAACCCTCTTATTATTGCAGATGACATTCAAATTATTCATCAAAAGCCAAATAGTTTTAGGTTAACGCTTATCTTTTTTGAAACAATAATAATATACACAAGAAAAGAGGTGAATTTTAATGAAAAGCAAAAAAATCAAGACGACAGCGGCAGCAATTATAATGCTCTTCTCCTTGTCGTTAAATGCTTTTGCGTATGAAACATCAAGCTGGTACTGTCCGAGAAATAAAGAGCATAAGCAACCGAGCTTCGGCGCGGATTTATCCTACGTCGATAAATACAACGGCTATTATATCGACAAGTCGCATAATGATGACTGCTCTGAAAAGGTCGTATATTTAACCTTTGACGCAGGATATGAAAACGGAAACGTTGCGAAAATTCTTGACGTTATGAAAAGTCAGGAGGTCAGCGGTGCGTTTTTCGTTCTCGGTAATCTGATTGAGAAAAACGGTGCCCTCATTAAAAGAATGGTAGATGAGGGGCACCTGGTTTGCAACCACACCTATTACCACAAGGACATGACAAAAATTTCGGATTCGGCGGCATTTTCCGCAGAGCTTAACAAATTAAATGAAGCATACTATAATCTGACAGGTGAAGAAATGCCAAAATTCTACCGTCCGCCCGAAGGAAAATTCAACGAACAGAATCTGAAATTTGCAAGTGAGGCAGGCTACAAAACTATTTTCTGGAGCTTTGCCTACGCCGATTGGGATAACAACAAGCAGATGAGCGAGGAAGCGGCTTACAACAAAATTATGGATAATATTCACAACGGTGCCGTAATCCTTCTCCACCCGACGTCTGAAACAAATGCAAAAATTCTTGAAAAAGTGATCGTCAGCCTGAAGGCAGAGGGGTATTTCTTCGGCTCTCTTTATGATTTGACGCTATGAGAAGGTTTACAGCTTTTATTTTAGCGGTTTTTCTTTTATCTCTTGTAATCATTAACGCAAGTGCCGCGGAACAGATCATTTATAAGGATTGCAAAAACGAAGAAAACAAGATTGCCCTCACCTTTGACGATGGACCGCACCCTTACTACACCTACAGAATTCTTGAAATCCTCAAAAAATATAACGTCAAGGCAACCTTCTTTTTTGTTGGCGAAAACGTCAAAAATTATCCCGATGCTGCAAAGGCCGTTATCGAGGCAGGACACGAGGTAGCGAATCACACCTTTACGCATCACAGAGTAAGGACGATGAATTATAATGAAATATTGTCCGAAATGATCAAATGCGAGGATATTATTTTTGAAATAGACGAATACAAGCCGCGGCTTTTCCGTCCGCCCGAGGGGGCATACGGCGAGGAGCTTGAAAAAATTGCCGAGAAAATGGGTTATTCGGTTATTTTGTGGTCGATCGACACGCGTGACTGGGATCACTCCACCCCCGATGAAATTATGGAAAACGTTATGAAAAACGTGGGTAGTGGAGATATCATTTTAATGCACGACTATATCGGCAAAAACAGCCCCACCCCCGACGCACTTGAAATCATAATACCCGCTTTGATTGAAAAAGGATATAAATTTTCAACAGTCAGCGAGTTGATATCAAAATAAAGATGCATATTTCTATAATCAGACTATCTGCTTCTCTTCCCTATATTTTTTAACAAAAAAGCCTTGAGTTCAAAAACGAATTCAAGGCTTTTTCATCTTTTACCCCTCGATCTGTCTGCCGAGAAAAATAGCTGCTGTCTGTATTAGCTTTGTCTCGATTTCAGAGCTGAGTGTGTCCCCCGCCCCTCTCGGGTTCGCGGCACTATCAACCACCGAGGCAACACAGCCTATAACGTCTCCTTCCGTTATTATCGGCATCGCACAGCTGACGTGGTATGAGCCTCCGTCCTTGATAACGGGAAGCTTTTCATTTCCCTCTCGCCAAACGAATAAGCTTCTTCCCTCAATTATCGTTTCAAGCTCCTCTGATAATTGCTTATCGCTGTATTCCTTCTTCGGCACACCTGAGCAGGCTATCACTGCGTCTCTGTCGCAGATAACTACTGCCATCTGACAGGTCTTGTGCAGCGTGTCAGTATACTGCGAAGCAAAAGACGCAAGCTCTCCTATCGGAGAATACTTCTTGAAAATTACCTCGCCCTCTCTGTCGGTATATATCTCAAGAGGGTCGCCTTCTCTTATTCTCATTGTTCTTCTTATTTCCTTCGGAATGACGACTCTTCCGAGGTCGTCTATTCTTCTTACTATTCCGGTTGCTTTCATATAAAAAACTCCTTTTATTTTTGGTTTGCAGTAACTATTGTTTGCAATAAAAGGGGTTTTTATGTAATTTTGTTTTTTGGGATTTGCTGGTATTTCAATATTGATTTTTACCTCTTTATTCTAAAAGCAAAAACTTATCTTTTCACTATGATTTATAGTTTTGTGCTCATATATCTTGTTGAACAAGAAAAAATATTTATTTTTTTCAAAAAAGCTATTGACAAATATACAAAAATTTGATATAATTACAAGCGTTGTAAAAAGTGCGACATCGCCAAGCGGTAAGGCATTGGACTCTGACTCCAACATTACCTAGGTTCGAATCCTAGTGTCGCAGCCAAAAAGAAACACCACCCTGCTGGGTGGTGTTTCTTTTTGCCTCGGGGCATCGGCGCTTCGTGCCTTGCTCCGCAAGGCATAGCCGCCGCGGAATCAGGTTCGCATTCGCCGCTCGAAGATCGGCAAGCTCGCTTGTCAGGCGCAGAGCGTGCGAATCACGGAGCGAAGCGGAGTTACCCTATTGCCAACAAAAAGACCTTTATGCATTTCCACATAAAGGTCTTTATTTTTTATCCGTTCTTCCAAGCAAATAATCAAGAGACACATCAAAATAATCCGCAAACTTTATAAGCGTTTCATAATCGGCTTCCCTTTCCATAGTTTCATATCGAGAAATTGTGTTCTGATTCATATTCAGGTCAATGGCAAGCTTTAATTGAGATATCTTTCTTTGTTTTCGCAATTTTTTGAGCCGAAATTCCATTTTTCCTCCTTATTTTCACTTTTTCTACTTTTTTTGAGAAAGCTATTGACTTTATTATACCATTATGGTATAATCTAAATATCCCGTTTTGGGATAATAGAAAAATAAAAGGAGAAAAATCAGAATGGAAGAAAACGTAGTTATTGACAAACAAAAGGTTGATATGTTTATTATGACCAACCGAAAGTATTTCCCCACAGACAAAATGACTTTTTTGAAAGAAAAACTTTACAAACTTGATGAAAGTAAATTTTCAATGCTCTCTTCTACTTTAGAATTAAAAGATCCAACCACATTGCTTTTGATTTCGCTTTTCTTAGGCTCTTGGGGTGTTGATAGGTTTATGTTAGGGGACACCAATATGGGGGTATTGAAGCTTTTAACGGGTGGATGCTGCGGAATTTTAACTGTAATCGATTGGTTCAGTGTACAGAACAAAACAAAAGAAATAAATTTTGCAAATGTAATGAGCATTATTTCGATGTGAAAAATCCAAATGAAAAAATAAATAGACATATTTTGTACATTTTCATCATATGTCTATTTATTTTTATAATAAAAATCTTTAACGTAGGGTGTCCTCTTCTCTTTTTGTTCGACATCCCCTGCCCTACTTGCGGAGTGACCCGGGCTCTTTTATCTTTGGTAAAAGGCGATATAAAAGGATATTTCTTTTATAATCCGCTTGCTATACCGTTAGTAACTTCTCTTTTACTTATGTTACATATACAACGTTTTAGACGCAAGAAAGCAATATCTGCATTTGTAATATCTTTATTGACCGTTAACCTCTGTCTATATGTTATTAGGATTTTCCAATAGCATTAAAGCAAATCAATAACAGTATAACATATATTTCCGAAAAAGAGTCTCTGGACTCTTTTTTCTTTATCGTATTTATACTCGTTTTTTCTTGACATAACTAAAAAAATATGGTACAATAACTATGTTTATATGCATTATAAATATTAGATTCTTTTTACAATCGTTACCACGATAAAAATTCTGTTTTGAGGAGGTTGATTTTTTGAACGATATCATATCTGCCAATGCGGAATTTGCAAGAGGTAATTACGAGAGTGCCGCAAAGATCTACGAAGAGCTCGCCTTCGGCGGCGACCTTTGCGCCATGTTCAATATGGGATATCTTTATCAATTCGGCATAGGCGTTCCTCTTGATTATGAAAAGGCAGTTGACTTTTATTCGGTTGCCATTTATCTTGAAGGGGGCGACGCCGCATACAATCTTGCCGTTATGCAAATGAACGGACAAGGAACACCCCGAAATATCGGAAAAGCCCTTCGAACAATGGAAACGAGTGCGAATTTAGGCTGCCCCGAGGCACAGCTGTATCTTGCAACAGCCTACGCCGTTGGATATGCGGGTAATCCCGTTTACAGCAATATCTGCCGTATTCCCTTTCATAAGGCGGAGCAAAAATACGATTTTGCAGTGCTTGACGGAAATACTTTTGATGAAGAGGAACAAGCTAAAATAGAGCAAGAGCGCTGTCTTTCAGCTTATGAAAACGAGGTTGAGGCGTTTCGTTTTCTCTCCCTTGCCGCCGAAAATGAGGACGAGGACGACGTTTACGGCAACACTATCCGAGATGCGAAATATCTGCTCGGGCTATTCAAAATTGAAGGTATCGGTTGCAGAATCGACAAGCGTCTTGGTGAAAAGCTTATTCGCGAAGCGGCAATGCTCGGCTCAAGTGCCGCAAAGCAATATTTATTGTCCGAAACTAAAAAGTAAAATACGGAGGTTAATATGCCATTTATAAGCACAGTAACAACCAAAAAAATAGATAAAGAAACAAGAGAAGCTCTCAAAGTCGAGCTTGGAAAAATCATTGAGGACTTTCCCGGAAAGACAGAACGTTGGCTTATGTTAAGCTTTGAGGACAATATCCCTATGTATTTTAAGGGAGACGATTCCTCTGACACTGCTTATATCGAGGTCAAGATTTTCGGAACTGCTACGGACGATGCCTATGACAAATTCACCGCTGATATTTGCGCTCTTTATGAGAGCAAGCTTGGTATTCCTGCCGATAGAATTTACGTGAAATATGAGGAATCCGAGCATTGGGGTTGGAATGGCTCAAATTTCTGAAAATTCTTATTCTCGCGACGGCATTCTGTCACATCTTAATAACAAAGACCGCCGACTCTTTTTCTTTGATGAAATCTCATCAACCAACAGCTACTCTAAAGAGTCTGACGATATTGTATCGGGCGACATCGTAATTGCGAAAACGCAAAGTCAGGGACGCGGAAGAATAGGCCGAAGCTTCCTGTCGGACAAGGGCGGCATTTTCATGTCGTACCTGCCAAAAGAGAAGATCTCGGGCGATATGATTCTTTCGGTTACGGGCGTTTGCGGTGTTGCCGTTTGCTTAGCTATTGAAAAATGCATCGGAATATCCCCCGACGTCAAATGGATGAACGACGTTCTTGTCGGCGGCAAAAAAATCTGCGGCATTTTGACAGAGGCAACCTTTGCGGGAGGACAGGCCCCCAATAAGATAATCGTCGGCATCGGAATAAACGCCAATCAAAGTAAAAGCAGCTTTGGAGACGAGCTTTCAAGGATCGCAACCTCGCTTTTTGAGGTCACCGGCAAAGAGATTGATCTGAATTTGCTCTCTGCCGAGGTAATAAATCAGCTTGATGAGGCGTTTTTAGCCTTAAACTCAAAAAATATCGAAAAACATCTTACCGAATACAGAGATCGTTGCATAACGATCGGCAAAAGGATAAACGTAATAACGGGAGACGTTTCTCGGGAAGCGTTGGCCTTGTCGGTTGACGACGCCTTCGGTCTTATCGTCAAATTTGAGGACGGAGCTGTTGAGGCTGTCCGTTCGGGTGAGGCTACGATAAGAGGAATCGGCGGAAGCTATAATTAAAAAACAAAAACAATATACATCAATAAGGAAGGTAACGTTATGTCAAAGAAACACAAAATCAAATTCAAGAAACACATCAAGGGCAAGAAAAAGGCGTCACTTATGAAATCTGTTGTTGCCATTATTATGCTTGCCGTTGTAGCTATAGCCGCAATCACGGTATATCTTGAAAAGCTCGTTACAGTTTTCCTTTCAGATACGAATGGAAATGATGGCGATTTCTTTAATTTCGGTTCATAAAATACAGATAGGAGCAGACAATGGAAAAAAATAATCGCGGTACTTGGGGAAGCAATTTCGGCTTCCTTATGGCTACCATCGGAAGCGCAGTCGGTCTTGGCAACATTTGGGGATTCCCCTATAAAATGGGACGCGGCGGCGGATTCAAATTTCTTTTAATCTATATTGCCTTATCTGTAGCTGTCGGCGTTGTAATGATTGCAACAGAGCTTGCAATCGGAAGAAAAACAGGCAAGGGCGTTGTTGGAGCATATAACGATATCAGCAAAAGATTCAAATGGGTCGGCTGGCTCGGACTTATTTCTCCTTTTATAATCGTATGCTTTTATTCAGTTCTCGGAGCATACTGCGTTCAGTATCTCTGCTTAAATCTTGCAGAGCTTTCATTTGATTTGCACTTCCCCGACAGTGCAGCCTTATTTGAAAATCTTTTGACGACCCCTCTCGGCGGTTGTATATTTACTTTCCTTTTTATTTTTCTTACCTATATCGTCGTTATCAAGGGAATTTCGGGCGGAATTGAAAAATTCAACAAGATCGGTATGCCCGCCCTCTTTGTAATGCTTATTATCATTATAATTCGTTCTCTCACGCTTGACGGCGCTATTGAGGGTATCAAATATATGTTCGTGCCCGGATATGCCGTTGATGCAGGATATATCGCTGAGGAGTCCTCTTTCTTATCCGTTCTTTCAAGTGCGGGCAGTCAGATGTTCCTATCCCTCTCTCTTGCTATGGGTATTTTGATTACCTACGGCTCTTATATGAGCAAAAAGCAGAATCTCGTTAAAAATTCCTTTGCTATTATATGCGCTGATACAATCGTTGCCGTTTCATCGGGAATTGCAGTTATCCCTGCAGCCGTTGCAACAGGTATCCGTGCTATAAATAGCGGCGCTACCGTTATCGAAGACGGCATCGAGCGCGCTATGACTGTTGCAGATATCAAGCTCGGCGGACCTAATCTTCTCTTTGTAACTCTTCAGGACGTATTTGCGTCGATGGGTAAAATCGGCCCTTTGTTTGGCGTTGTATTCTACACTCTCGTTATTATCGCAGCCCTCTCCTCAACAATTTCTCTTGTTGAAGTTTTAACAACTCACTTTATGGATAAACATCAAGGTGACAACAGAGAAGCAAAGCGCAAAAAGGTTACAACCTTCTCTTGTCTTGCTATAATCGTTTTAGCAACCATTGTTGCGGCAGACGGACTTGGAGCTAACAACGTTTGGCTTCCGTTCAAGCATCTTTATTCAGACGGCAATATTCCTCTCCTTGGCAGCTGGCTCGATTTCCTTGACTGCTGGACAGAAGGAATTGCGATGCCTCTGGGTGCTGTATTGATGGCGCTTATGGTTGGATACGAGCTGAAGCCTCGTGTTATTATAGATGAGCTTGAGGAAACAGAGCCGATGTCAAAGACCCTGAAACTCTTATATTCAATAAGCATCCGCTTTGTCGTTCCCGTTGTTATGACGTTCGTTCTTCTCGGACAAATAAGCTCATTCTTTGGTCTCGGTTGGTTTTAATATTTTCTGCCGCAAGAGTATCTTACCTCTTGCGGCAGTCTTTTTATATTTTTATGTTGACTAAAAATGAAAAAAATGGTATAATTCTGTTGTTCGTTTAAAATAGCGTTTTGGAGTTTTACTTATGAAAAAAAATCTTATCGGAAGCCTTGAGCTTTTACTTGCGGCAATAATTTGGGGTTTTGCCTTTGTTGCACAAACGGAGGGGGCCGACAACATTCCCGTTTTCACCTTTAATTTCTCGCGCTCGATTATAGCGGCGGCCTTTTTGGGAGCTTTATTGCTTTTAACAAAGGCGTTTTCAAAAAGGAAGGTCGATATGCCCCCCTCCCCTGCAAGTATGAAGGAATCCATTATCGGCGGCGTTGCCTGCGGTGTTGCACTTTTCGTTGCAACAAGCTTTCAGCAATATGGCATCAGCCTCTATCCCGAGGGGGCGGCGGCATCAGGCAGAGCCGGATTTATCACCGCAATTTACGTTATTTTAGTTCCGCTTGTCAGCATTTTTGCCGGCAGAAAAATACACCCCCTTATACTTCTGGGTGCTCTTGTCGCTGTTGGAGGTATGTACCTCTTGTGCTTTGGACAAGGACTTACAAATCTCTATCTTGGTGACCTTTTCGTTTTCCTTTGTGCAGTTTCCTTCTGCGGTCATATTCTCGTTATCAATAAATTCACAAAAAACGTTAAAGGCATTACCCTTTCCTGTATTCAATTTTTGACAATGGCAATTCTTTCGTTGATAGCTATGCTTATTTTTGAGCCTTTTGACTTCTCATCAATAAAAGAAGCTATACTCCCCGTGCTTTATCTCGGTATTATGTCAAGCGGTGTGGCTTATACGCTTCAAATCGTAGGACAGTCTAACACAGAGCCTACTATTGCCTCGATTGTTATGAGTCTCGAAAGCGTTTTTGCGGCAGTTGGCGGTTGGCTTCTTCTTTCGGAAAGACTTAGAACGAAAGAGCTTTTAGGCTGTGCTTTGGTTTTCGTTGCAATAATTGTTGCACAAATTCCCGAATTCATCTCAAACAAAGCAAACAACAAACAATAAAATCAAGGCGGTGGCATAGCCACCGCCTTTTCGCTTTATTTTTTATAGGGAAACGTTTTTTTCTCAAGCCTGCAGATAAGGGAAATCAAGGGAAACGCCAAAAGTCCCGATGCAAAGTTACCGATTCCGTGTAATAGGTCAAAGGGCAATCCCGCAGCAATCCAGGCAAGCGTAGCCTTAAGGTCAAGCCCGAACATTATGGCTTGTGCAGGTGCATAAAGCACGCCGAACAAAAAGCCGTGAATAGCACACAAGGTCGGGAGTACAATAATTGCCACCGTCCGCGACATTCTCCTCGGAAGAAGCATAGCAAGGCTCCAAAGGATAGTCCATATATATAAATAGGGCATCCACCACATCGAAAAGCCGTAAAACAATCCGTCCAAAAATACGTAGATGTAAATTGGGATCAGTGCTTTTTTTCTGTATACTATCGTGGTAACTACAATAAGCATACCGAGAAAATGTATGTTCGGCGCCCATTCCATAATCTTTTTGGATATGTACATTATAGTGCCAAGCATTGAAAAAACAGCCATTTCTCTTATTGAAAGAAAGTTTTTTGCTCTCATCGGATATTATCCACGGGTATATACCGCCGAGAATTTATCTCCGTCTGAAATCGGAGTGGAGTCAACTCCTGTCATAAGAGCCTTTCCGTCCTTCTCAAAGGACCAATATGCTTGGTTCTTATCATAGTCAGCCTCAATTCCGTTAACCTTCTTTACGTACAGACCGTAAGGGCCTTCCTCTCCCTCAATCAAGCCTTCTTCGATAAGGGCTTCACCCAAGGTTTTGGCATCGGTTGTTATGACAAAATCTTGGTTCGCTCCCTCTTCATCGACAACGGTGAAGGTAATTGTCAGCTGTTCTGCCGATTCGATAGCAGTATCTTCTATATTGCTATCGTTTTGTTGTTTTTCGCAGGATACTGTAAGCATTGTTGCCGCAACAACAAGAAGCAAAAGTACAAGCGAAAGAAAACGTGTTATTCTTTTGTTTGTTTGTTTCATCTTTCTTTTTTCCTTTTCTTATTTTATTTTTTGCAGCAAAGCTTTATATAGGCACTCGCATAGGCTTTTCCTGGCTTGTATTTCGACTTTATGCTAAACCATTACGGTCTTCTCGGAAACAGATTTCCAATGACAGCAATAATAACTGAATTATTATTGCACGCACAAGTTGCGGCTTGTGCGGTAACGGCCTTATCGCATATCACGGCGACGGGCTCGTTCGGGATTCTCACCCGATTCCATACCAAACTGCAATAAATATTATACAATAACCGTTACTTTTTGTCAAGTTATACGATTAAATACAAAACTAAAATATATTTCCATTTGCCTGTTTGTTATTGACATAACAGAAGCCTTATGTTATAATATATAAAGAAACTTTCTGTTTGGGGCCTCTGCTCCTCATAATAAGTTTACATATATATTTTGGAGGATTATAAAATGGTAGTAACAAAGGATTCAATTATCGGCGACGTTCTCGACTATAACCGTGATACAGCTCAGTTTTTCCTTGAGATCGGAATGCACTGCCTCGGCTGCCCTGCTTCAAGAGGCGAATCTATTGCGGCTGCTTGCATAGTTCACGGAACTGATGCAGACGCACTCATTAAGAAGATCAACGATTTTCTCGGAAACGAATAATTTTATCTGAACCTAAACAATAACCTACGCAAGTGACACTTTCGTGGGTTATTTGTGTATTGAAAGGATTTTGTCAAAAATGAACCTTCCGCCACTTAAGAATCGACTTCAGTCGGCTATCAAATATATAAGAAAAGGCAAAATACTTGCCGACGTGGGAACGGATCACGCATATCTGCCCATCAACTCAATACTTTTAGGCATTTCGAGCAGTGCCGTTGCCTCTGACATCGTAGATGGGCCTATCGAGAGGGCGAGATTACATATAGCATCTTACGGCTTGTCAGAAAAGATCAAGGCAATCAAAACCGACGGGCTTCGCGATATCGACCTACAGACCCCCGACGATATAACTATTTTCGGTATAGGCGGAGAGCTTATAGTAAAAATTATCGACGAAGCAGAGTGGGTTAAAAATCCGAATATCCGTTTGATTTTACAGCCAATGACAAACACTCATATTCTCCGTGCTTATCTTGTTGAAAACGGCTTTTCAATAATAGACGAAACGCTCTCAAAGGACGACGGCAGAATTTATCAGACGATTTGTGCCGAGTTTTGCGGTCAGACGGAAAGAATGTCAAATACAGAACTTTTGCTCGGCAAGTGCAATATAGAGGGTGGCTCTCCTCTTCTTTTTGAGCTTATTGAAAACACCAGAAAAAAATTCAACGTCAGGCTTTGCGGCAAGAATACCTCAGGAGAGGACGTATCCTACGAAAAGGAAATATTATCCGAGTTAGAAAAGCTTCAGGCGAATTTTAAGGAGACAAAATGAAGGTTATAAAATTATATAATTATCTAAATAATTGCTTTCCCACCTCATTGTCCTGCGATTGGGATAACGACGGACTTATGTGCTCTGCATCAGGAGATACGGAGGTTAAAAAGGCACTAATTACTCTTGACGTCTCGGAGGAGGCTGTTAATTACGCTATCCAAAATAATTTTAATGTCATCATTTCACATCACCCGATGATTTTCAGAAAGCTTGGTAGCATTACGGACGGAAATTACGTTTCCCGAAAGGTTATTTCGGCAATTAAAAATGATATTTCCGTAATGTCATTTCACACAAGGCTTGATGCTGCCTGTGGCGGTGTAAACGACGTTTTGGCAGATTTATTGGAGCTTCAAAACGTTGAACCCTTTGGCCCTGAGGGCGAAAAAATGGGACGAGTTGGCGTGATTTCAGAGAATATGCAGCTTTCGGATTTTGCAAAGCATATAAAAAATGTGCTGAAGTCACCTGCCGTTCTGTTTTCCGGCAACAAGCCTGTAAGAAAGGTTGCTCTTCTCGGCGGTGACGGTAAGGATTTTGTAACTGAAGCAATCTCTGTGGGAGCTGACACATACTTAAGCGGAAGAATAAGCTACAATATTATGGCGGAGGCCTCGGAAATGGGAATAAATCTTATTGAGGCTGGACATTACTATACCGAGCAGCCTGTTTGCCAAATGCTCCTTGATAAGTTTCATGATGCATTCCCTTCTCTTACCCTTGAAATTTTTGAATCTAACAATATAGAAGTAATTTGATATGGAAAACAAAATTAAAATACCGCAAAAAAACGATATAGTAACTCTTGATATAATTGATATAAACAATCTCGGTCACGGGGTCGGAAAGCTTCCCGAATCAGGAATTGTAGCCTTTGTTCCGGGAGCTGTCAGCGGTGACGTTGTTCGTGCAAAGCTGATTAAGGTAAATAAAAGCTATTGCGTTGGGCATCTTGAGGAAATTCTATCCCCATCACCCAGAAGACTTCAAGAAAAATTTTGCGAAGCACCAAACTCCTGCGGCGGCTGTGTTTACAGACATATTACATACGATCACGAGCTTTGCTTAAAGAAAAATTACGTTGAATTTGCATTTAAGAAAGCAGGCTTATCGGACGTTATAATAAATGACGTCATAACGGCAACTAAAGAGGCCCGTCGGTACAGAAACAAGGCACAATATCCCGTAAAGCTCACAAAAAACGGGGCTGAAGCAGGGTTTTATGCCGCAAAAACTCATAACACAATTCCGATTTCAGACTGTCAGCTCCAACCCGAAATATTCGGGGAAATCGTGTCGGACGTTTGCCGATTTGTCGATGATCATAAGATTTCGGTTTACGACGAGGTCACAGGCAAAGGACTTCTCCGCCATATTTATCTGCGGCACGGCAAGGGCACGGGCGAGATTATGCTCTGCCTTATAATAAACGGCGATTCTCTTCCCTGTCGGGAAAAATTTGCCGAGTTTATTGTGAAAAAGCATCCCAAAATAAAAAGCGTTATGCTTAATATCAACAAGAAAAGCACCAACGTCGTTTTGGGGGACGAATACGAAACGGTATTTGGAAATTCCTATATTACGGATATTCTTTGCGGCAAAAAATTCATGATTTCCGCAGGCTCATTTTATCAGGTGAACCACGACGGAGCGGAGCTTCTCTATGGGGTAGCGGCAAAACTTGCAGGTCTTTCAGGAGAGGAAACCGTGCTTGATCTTTACTGTGGTATCGGCACGATCGGACTTTCGATGGCAGATAAAGCAAAGGAAATTATCGGTATTGAGATCGTTGATGAGGCGGTCAGGTGTGCCAAGGAAAACGCCGCACTTAACGGAATTAAAAATGCAAAATATTTCTGCGGAGATGCGTCAGGTGCGAAGGAGCTGTTCTCGGGCGTTGCGGAGCGGCTCAAGGATACAAAAAATATCGTTGCAGTTATTGACCCGCCGAGAAAAGGCAGCACCCCCGAGCTTATCGAATACTTGGCTGAGCTGAAAATACCCAAAATCGTTTACGTTTCGTGCGACCCCGATACCTTGGCTCGCGACTGCGTTTTGTTCAGAACTTTGGGTTATAATATCGGCGACGTCACCCCTGTTGATATGTTCCCAAGAACCGGACATTGTGAGTGCGTAACCTTATTAACCAAATCTTATTAAATCAAAGGAGTACAACCTATGTCAACCTACGTTCCCTATCACGAAAGATACAATGAAATGGAGTACAGACGTTGTGGCGAAAGCGGCTTGAAGCTGCCCCTCGTTTCGCTTGGAATGTGGCACAATTTCGGCAAATACGAGAATTTTGAAAATATGCGTAAGATGTGTCAGGTCGCCTTTGACGGCGGTATTACGCATTTTGATATCGCAAATAATTACGGCAACCCCTTTTATGGAAGCGCCGAAGAAAATATGTGTAAAATCTTAAAGGAAGACTTCAAAAATCACAGAAATGAGCTTGTAATCAGCACAAAAGCAGGCTACTATATGTGGGAAGGCCCTTACGGGGATTTCGGCAGCCGTAAATATCTTTTGTCAAGTCTTGACGACAGCCTCAAGAGACTCGGACTTGATTACGTCGATATCTTTTATCATCACCGCCCCGACCCCAACACTCCTCTTGAGGAAACAATCTCCGCATTGGCACAAGCTGTTCATAGCGGCAAGGCTCTCTATGCAGGTCTTTCAAATTACAGCGGCGAGAAAATGGAAGAGGCGGCAGCGCTTTTCCGCGAATATAAATGCCCCTTTGTAATCAATCAGAATTCTTATTCAATCCTCAACCGAGGAGCTGAAAAGAGCGGTATTCTTAATTCTGCCCTGAAGGAGAAAAAGGGCGTTATCATTTTCAGCCCCCTTTCCCAAGGTCTTTTGTCGGATAAATATCTCTGTGGTATTCCCGAAAACAGCCGCATAAAAACAAGCGGTATTTTCCTGAAGGAATCGAGCATTACCCCCGAGCTTCTTGAAAAGATTTCAAAGCTGAACGCTCTTGCAAAGGAACGAGGAGAAACTCTTGCTCAAATGGCTCTTTCCTGGGTTATGCACAACCCCGCCGTGACAAGCGTTCTCGTTGGTGCCTCCTCTCCCAAGCAGATTAGGGAAAACATTAAAGCCACTAAATCAAGCGGATTTAGCAACGATGAGCTAAAGCTTATCGACCAAATCAGTCTTGGATAATTCCAACAGTGCTAATAACAAATAAGGCTTGCGGCATATACCGCAAGCCTTATTATTTTTAATTTCAAGAATTAAAGTCCGCGCTTAACGTAGCTTGTATGGAGAATGTGGTGTGCCTTCTCACTGTTAGGCTCACCGAAGAATTCCTCATAAAGTGTCTTAACGATCGGATTCTCGTGTGACTTTCTAAGACCGAGAATATTCTTATCTGCATTGTAAAGAACAGCAGCTCTCTTTTCGCGGAG
>JAZRJC010000111.1:0-2864 GCA_045645605.1 Eubacteriales bacterium
ATAACGGGAGGCTCGCGAGGGATCGGTGCTTCCTTAGTCAGAGAATTTACAAAAAAAGGATATAGGGTTGCGTTTATATACAGAAACGCAGACGATAAGGCTGCGGCGCTCGAGGCAGAAACGGGCGCTATGTCGATAAAGGCGGACCTATCAAACGCTTGTGAGGCGGAGGCGGCTGTTGCGAAGGCTGTTGACGCTCTTGGCGAGATTGACGTACTCGTTAACAACGCCGGCATTTCAGCCTTTAGCTTGTTTACGGATATATCGAACGATGATTGGCAGAAAATGCTCTCCAATAATCTGACCTCGGCTTTTATTTGCTCGAGAGAGGCGGCTGTGGGTATGATACGCCGCAAAGAAGGCAGAATAATAAACGTAAGCTCTATGTGGGGAATTACAGGTGCTTCCTGTGAGGTGCATTATTCCGCCGCAAAGGCAGGAATTATTGGAATGACGAAGGCTCTTGCAAAGGAGCTTGGTCCGTCGAATATAACTGTAAACTGTGTTTGTCCTGGTGTTATCGACACCGATATGAACGCTATGCTTACAGAGGAAGATAGGGCTTCTTTGTGTGATGAAACACCGCTTTGCCGTATGGGAAATCCTTACGAGGTCGCAAAGCTTATTGTTTTTCTTGCAAGTGACGACGCTTCATTTATAACGGGTCAGGTAATCTCCGCCGACGGCGGTTTTGCTATATAAATAAAAAATTCAGATATATTGAAAGGATCTTTACTATGGGATGTACTCACGATTGTTCAAGCTGTTCGAGTAAATGCTCATCACAGCAGCCCGAAAGTTTGCACGAAGCACTTAACGAATTAAGCAGTGTCAAGCACGTTATCGGTGTTGTCAGCGGTAAGGGCGGTGTAGGTAAATCGCTCGTTACCTCTATGATGGCTGTAAATATGCAGAGAAAGGGCTATAGGTGCGCTATTCTTGATGCAGATATAACAGGCCCTTCAATTCCAAAGGCGTTCGGTCTCCGCGGAACTGTTGAGGGGGACGAGAACGGAATGATCCCGCTTCATTCAAAGACGGGAATTGACGTAATGTCGATAAATCTTTTGATGCAGGACGAAACCCAGCCCGTTGTTTGGCGCGGCCCTGTTATTGCAGGAACCGTTAAGCAGTTCTGGACAGACGTAATCTGGAACGATATCGACTATATGTTCGTTGACTGCCCTCCGGGAACAGGTGACGTTCCGCTTACTGTTTTCCAGTCTATTCCTCTTGACGGAATTATTATTGTAAGCAGCCCTCAGGAGCTTGTTTCAATGATAGTTGAAAAGGCGGCAAATATGGCGTCTATGATGAACATTCCCGTGCTTGGACTTGTTGAAAATATGAGCTACGTTAAATGTCCTGATTGCGGCAAAGAAATTAAAGTGTTCGGGGATAGCCATATTGAAAAGATCGCAGAAAAGTTCGGATATGATCTTCTCGGTAAAATCCCGATGGATTCAAAGCTTGCAGGAGCTTGCGACAAGGGACTTATCGAACTTATGGAAAACGATTATCTTGATAAGGCTGCAGATACACTTGAGGCTAAAACAAATTGATAAAATACAAGGACTATCGCTCTGGCGATAGTCCTTTTCTATATCGTTTATGTGGATTGCCATAAATCTTGTATTATTTAGCCGTGTAGCCTGCAAACGGCTTTCCGCAGAAATCTTCAAGTGCGGAGAGTATAGCCTCGTTATCTCCGAGATAGAAGATAATCATATCCTCATAAAGATACCAATTCGGCTTATCTACCCAACTGAAGCAGGTGGTCATAGCACGTCCGTCATCAAAATTTTTAGAGGTTATCGAGCACCCGTCATTTGATATTCCAAGACTCTCAGCCCTTGCTACCTCCTCCGATTCAAATTGAAAAGCTTGAATTGCTTCATCATCCTCAAGCTCAAACATAATCATATATTTGCTGTTGAGGAGATAGCTTGATTTTGTTGGATATGAGATATATTCGTCACCGAGAATATCACCTAAGTTGTCAAGGATAACGAAGGTTGTTTTGTCAACCTCTTCGGAAAGCCAATATAGTGTGAATACCGCACCGTCCTCAAGAGGAGAGTAATAATTTCCGTCGCCGTCCTTGAATTTCTGAATTTCTGATGACGAATCGGCATCAAAAACAAAGGTGTCGCCAACGATATCGAAGAAGTATTTGTCATCCGAGTTGCTAACATAAAGAATCATCTTATCATCTGTTCTCTCAAAATTTCCGGAGATAATCCGACTTGATAACATTGAATATGTAAAATGATAGTAATTGTTTTGGCTTGATAAGCGAATCATAGGTATTCCGAATTCTGTATGCTGCAAGCTGTTTGTCTCGCTTGGAACACAGGCATAGGTTACATCAAATCCGATATATGAAGTCATAGGAGATGTAACGGGAAATGATTCTATTTTGCTTATTCCTTGTGTTTCTTTTCCCTTTGTGTTTGTTGTATCAGTCTGTTTTTCATCCGTGTCATTTACGGGATTTGTCATAAGACAAACGGCAATTACGACCGATGCAATCAATGCAAAAATAATGATCCATAACGTTGGTTTCTTGTAGCTTAACACTCTTTTTATTCTCTCCTTTACTCCTACCTCACCGAAAGCAACAGGGCAGGCACTTATCGAAAAATGATATCTTCCAAGTGAGAGAAGCGTTTCTGAATATGCCTTTTTGTCATCGGGGGGCAGTTTTTTAATTACTTTTTCGTCACAAGCAATTTCAATATCACGGCAAAGTAGTATGTATGCCAAAATTATCAAGGGATTAAACCAATAGACCGCCATAATCAAGAATCCAAGAGGCTTCCATAGGTGGTCCAGAAGTCGGAGGCCAAGCGGTTTAGGAAGAC
>JAZRJC010000112.1:0-39778 GCA_045645605.1 Eubacteriales bacterium
GAAGTCAGTGACAACAGATTTACAGTCTGCCCCCTTTGGCCGCTCGGGAAATCCCCCAAAAAAATGGAGCTGGTGATCGGAGTCGAACCAACAACCTGCTGATTACAAATCAGCTGCTCTGCCATTGAGCCACACCAGCATCCTATTAAGTTTTGCTGTCGAGGAGCGTTCCCCCGAACAACGCTAAAATTATAACACATCTTTATTTCTTTGTCAATACCTTTTTTGAATTTTTTTTATTTTTTTTGCTTTTTTAGTTTACGGGTGATATTTTTCGAGAAAAAGAAGTAAAATTATGTTATCTGTTTGTAAATTAAATTGCTTTATTTTATAAAGTACTTGAAAAAAGGGCGAATGAAGTGTACAATGTATATGTATATTTTGTAGAAAAACGGAGGTGTGGCTGTGAAGCAGGAAAGAGCCGGAAATATTTGCGTTTATTTTTGCCGAACAGTATTTATTCTGTTGCTTTCGATAAGTATGATAGCGGCCGCACTTTATATTGCCATGTGGGTGCTTGTTGACGGACCGTCACCGACGGCTGGCAAGCTATTCGTGCTCTCGCTAAAGGAGACGAGTGCGGGCGGCTTTATCGCGGACTGGTATATGACAAAGGAAGAGATAGCGTCGCTTATGGCGGAGGGGGAAGAAAAAACCGAGGAGATAGACACCTCTCTCATAGCTATCAAGGAAAACAATAAGGACAACGGGCATAATAAGGGGGACGCTGACGACGGAATCGAGATTCACAACGTAAGCGGCCCGACCTATAACGGAAAGATGATGGTGGTGAAGGACCCGACAAGGATAGTCGTCGGAGTTCCGGAGAGATACGGTGAGGGCTGTCGCGGACTGGCTCTCAGTAAAATGATTGAAAAATACGGGGCTGTCGGAGGCACGAATGCGGGCGGCTTCTTTGATGAAAATGGAAGTGGAACGGGAGGGATTCCCGAGGGCATCGTCATAAGCGAGGGAAAGCTTTTGTGGGGAGGTGAGAACAGCACCTATAGCCTTGCAGGGCTTGACGCGAACGGAATTTTATACGTTGGAAGAATGACGGCTGCTCACGCGATGGAGCTTGGAATACAAAACGCGGCAAGCTACGGGCCCGCCCTTATTATAAACGGCACGCCGCAAAACAGTAAGAGAAGTCTTGGCGGCGGAATAAACCCGAGAACTGCCATCGGTCAGCGAGCTGACGGAGCGATACTTCTTTTAGTTATAAGCGGACGGCAGGTAAACAGCCTTGGAGCAACGCTTGACGATCTCGTTGAGGTTATGCTATCCTTTGGGGCAGTTAACGCGTCAAATCTTGACGGCGGCTCATCGGCGCTTATGATATATAACGGAGAATATCAGAACACAAGCTCTTATATTTACGGCGGAGAGAGAGTAATTGCCTCCTCTTTCCTTGTAAAATAACTCAAATAAAGGTACATCAAATAATGAAAAAGATTTTTTCAAAAAAATATACGAGATGGCTTATTATATACGGCATATCACTTTTTGTGCTGCTCGCGGCCCTTATCGGCATTCTTTGTCTGTTTTTGACAACGTATGAGAGAAATCTGCCCGAGAAAAGGGTTTCCGAATATATAAAAGACCTGACGGAAGAAAAAATTGGCGAGATGATTTCGGGGGAAGCTGTGCTTTTGAGCGAATTTGAGGACGGGGTTGATATTTTTTATCTCGGAGTAGCGAATGGCGGCGAGAAGAAAGGCTTTTCCTTTTATAAGAAGGCAGAGGAATACACCTCGTCAAGACCTGTTTTCAAGCTGATTTACGGAAACACCGAAATCGGCAAAATCACCCTTGAAAAAGCAGCTGATACGGCTTTTTTTGGCTTGACAAAATGGGAGATTGAGGAATGTAAGATTTACACCGAAGATTTTCTGAAGAATCCGAAAACGTTTACCGTAATCTTGCCCTCCTCGGCAACACTTATGATTGGCGACGCCGAGGTGTCTGATGAATATATAACCTCGAGCGGACAGAAATATGACGGCAGCTGCTTTTTGCGCTCGGAGAACGTGCTTTGCAAGAAATATACTATTGAGGGGATCTATTCCGAGCCGAGATTTCGGGCGGTGCTCGGAGATAAGACTGTCGAGCTTTTGACGTATGATAAAAACGGCGTTCTCGATTGGTATATACAGGAGGGAAATCATCTTATCCTGACAGCCCCCGAGGAAAGCTCGGTGACGCTTGACGGCAAGCCGTTGAATATCGGTTATTGCTATAAGACCGAGCCGCAAGCGGAGATAGGAGTATTTGAGGAAGGGCTTGAAATGCCGCCCTCTGACGCCTTTTACAGAATAGAGAAAACAGACCAAGAGCCGAAAATTACGGTGACGGTTGCCTCAGGCGCGCTTGAAACCTACAAGAGTGGAGAAAAGATTCTTTACAGATATCCCGAGGGGACGAAGAGAAGATTAACTGTTATTCTTCCCGACGGAGCAAGTCTTTATATTAACGGAATTGAGGCGGGGGGCGAATATCAGCACGGACGCGAGGCCTATTCCTGCCTGTCAACTGTTGAAACGTATCTCTCGGAGATTCCCGGCGGAAAAAAGTACGTTATCGAGGGACTTCTGACGCTTCCCGAGGTGCGCGCCGAGCTTTGCGGTACTCCGCTTAAAATTTGCCGACATGAAAGCGTAGGACAGGAGACGCGAGTTGAATTTCTCGGCGAGACCGATGCAGCTCTTCAGGAAAAATACTCGTCACTTGCCGTAAATTACGCTAATACTTATATTACCTTTACTGCTATGGGTGCTCAAAACCTTGAGGCACACAGCCGAGCGGTTCTTGACCTGATGCTTCCCGGCAGCAGCGGATATAAGAAAATCAAAAAGGCTGTTGACTCTTTTTCCTGGGTAAATCCCAATACAGGGATTATTACCGAGAAAATGGAGGCTAAAAGCTTTATCAAAGTAAGCGACAACGCATTTATCTGCGACGTTGAGTTTGCGGTTGTTCTTGAAAACTACAAATCTTCAATTCCCTATAGTGGAATATTTACGCTGACCTACGTAAAGAACGGAGAAGCCTGGCTTTGTGCCGAGATGAATATCGTTCAGTAAAAGAAAAGAGGAAAAAAGACAATGAAGGATTCTTTTGATAACGAAATATATGGGTCGCCCTTCTCGGGCGGCTATTGGAGGAGTGCTATCACAAGCCTCGGTAAATTGAGACTGTTTACAATGGTGGCACTTCTTACGGCGTTTGCAATACTGTCAGAGACCTATTTTATTCCTCTTTCGCGCGAAATAAAGATTTCCTACACCTTTATTCCTATTGCACTCTGTGCCGTTATCGGAGGGCCTTATCTGACGGTTATCTGCTGTATAATAGAGGATATGCTCGGCGTTATTTTGTCGGGGCAGACGGTGTTTGCGGGATACATTCTCTCAACAGTTCTGACGGGCCTTATTTATTCATTCTTTTTCTATCGCTCGCATTTTTCCTTCAAGAGAATAGTTTTCGCAAAGCTTATTGATAATCTTTTTGTAAACGTGCTTTTGGGGGCGGTTTGGAGAAAGCATTATTTTGACTATCCTATCCCGTTGGCACTTGGTGTGTCGGGTATTAAAAACCTTATAATGCTTCCGCTTGAGGTGTTTATCTTGAGTCTTGCCTTCAGCAGTCTTTATACGCCGCTCAAGAGAACCAAGCTTGTTCCGCAAAGGACGGAGAGCTCCCTCAACCGAGAGCGACTTATCGAAACTGTGCTTATTTTGATTCTTTGTATTGCGGTAAGCGTTGCGATCATACTGCTTTACGGATATTATAAAGCTCCGATCGATAATTTTATCAAACAGATTCTGGCTTGATACTAAAAAATAAAAATACAGACGCAGATAAAATGCGTCTGTATTTTTTGTTATTTTGAAAGATTTGTTGCCAAAGAGTAAAGCTCTTTAAGGAAGGCGGATTTTTTAGCACAGATTTCTCTCATTTCGGAGATCTGGTCGTCTGTGTACGCGTTGAGGTCGCCGTCCTTCAGCTTGTTCTTATACATACGGTCAAGAATAAGAGCGTAGTTAATATCAACGGGAGTAATTTTTGAATCGATTTCGCAAATTACAAGATTACTCTTGCCCTCAAGCAGAAGCTTTACCGCTGTCTCGCCCATGCGAGTTGCCGCAACTCTGTCGCGAAGAGTCGGTGAGCCACCTCTGACGGTGTGGCCGAGGTTTGTAAATCTCGATTCAACACCCGTTCTCTCCTCGATAAGGGGAGCAAGCTCTTCGCCGAAGTGCTTGGTTTTCTCACCCGCAACGCCCTCGCTTACGATAACTATAAAGTTTCTCTTTCCGTCGGCTCTCTCTGCCTTTATTCTCTCGATGCAGGCATCGACGTCGAATTTGATTTCGGGAATAGCGATTCCGACAGCACCCGACGCAAGACCCGTATAAAGAGCGATCTCTCCGCAGTCACGGCCCATAACCTCAACGACTGTGCAGCGTGCGTGCGATTCGCAGGTGTCGCGAAGCTTGTCCACAGAGTCGATAACGGTGTTCATCGCAGTGTCAAAGCCAACAGAATAGTCTGTAGCCGTAATATCGTTGTCAATGGTTCCGGTAACACCGATGGTGGGGATACCGTGATTTGTAAGGTCTGTTGCCCCTCTGAAGGTTCCGTCTCCTCCGATAGCAACGATAGCGTCGATATTGTTCTTCTTGCAGGTCTCAATAGCCTTTGCCATACCCTCGGGAGTTTTGAATTCGTCACAGCGGTCTGTCATAAGAGGAGTTCCGCCTCTTTGAATAATATTCGTAACGCTTCTTGCGCTGAGCGGAATAACGTCGTTGTCGATAAGACCGCGGTAGCCGCCGAGAATGCCAAGCACCTCAACGCCGTTGGCAAGAGCAGCTCTTGTGATAGCTCTTACGCTCGCCGCCATACCCGGAGCGTCGCCGCCCGACGTGAGAACGCCTATTTTTCTGAATTTATTTGCCATACTTAATTGTTTTTCCTTTCTTTATCTCCGATATTCGAAAACAAGGGATAAAAATTTTTATACTTTATTATTTTGTTTCATTTCTCTCAAAAAGCAAGAGGAAAATGAATTTTTTGATGTTTATAAAATTTCGCTTGATTTTTTATGCAGAGCGTAATAGATAAGAGCGTGTCTTAAAACCTGCTTGTCGTTATTATGCGTCAAGGTTTTTTCAGCCTCGCTTGCATCTACCCAAAACACCTCCGCAACCTCGCCCGGCTGAGGCACAACCCTCTCGGTATTAGTTACCGAGAGAAAGTATGCCACCTCTTTTGAAACTCCGGGGGACGGAGAATACCTTGTTTTTGCTCTGAAATTCATACTGATGTCTATTTTAACCTGTGTTTCCTCAAAAACCTCGCGAATGGCGGTTTCTTGTTCACTCTCGCCCTCCTCCATGTGACCCTTGGGGAAGGAAACGCTGCCGCCTGCAAATTGGCGAATAACGAGTACCCACAGCTTTTTCGGTTTCTTGGTATCACGTCTGAGTACCACAGCACCGCAGGATTTTTCTTGTTTCAATTTTAACTCCTATAGCCTTATCGCTCTATCTCTTCCATGATGAATGCTTCCAAAATATCTCCGAGCTTAATATCGTTAAAGCGTTCAAGCCCGATACCGCACTCGTAACCTGACTGTACTTCCTTTGCGTCGTCCTTGAATCTCTTAAGAGAGGAGATTTTATCCTCAAATATAACGATACCGTCACGGACAACTCGTATCTGAGAAGCGCGGGTAACCTTACCGTCAAGAATATAAGAGCCTGCAATAGTACCGACGTTCGGTACTCGGATTGTCTGACGAACCTCTGCGTGACCGAGAAGGGCCTCTTTGTATTTAGGAGCAAGCATACCCTTCATAGCGGCTGTAATTTCCTCGATACATTCGTAAATTACGCGATAGGTGCGGATTTCAACTTCCTGACGCTCGGCGCTGTCGAGAGCCGTCTTGTCGGGACGAACGTTAAATCCGACGATGATGGCGTTTGATGCTGCCGCGAGCATAACGTCGTTCTCGGTGATACCGCCTGCCGCCGCGTGAATAACCTTTACGCGAACCTCTTCGTTAGAAATCTTTTCAAGCGAAGCACGAACAGCCTCAACAGAGCCGTCAACGTCTGCCTTCACGATTACGTTAAGGTCCTTGACACCCTCTGCGATCTGAGCAAAGAGGTCGTTAAGATTAGCTCTTGCGTTAGCCTTAAACATAGCTTCCTTCGCCTGATTGCGTCGTTTGTCTGCAAGCTCGCGAGCCATTCTTTCGTCGGCAACTGCCTGGAATTCGTCACCTGATGCGGGAACCTCGGAAAGACCTACGATCTCAACCGGAACAGAAGGAGCAGCACTCTTTTGTACCTTGCCGTTGTGGTCTGTCATAAGACGTACGTGACCTACGGCTGTGCCTGCGATTACGATATCGCCCTGGTGAAGAGTACCATTCTGAACGAGAACTGTTGCAACAGGACCTCTGCCCTTATCGAGCTTAGCCTCGATAACAAGACCTTTAGCGCGGCGGTTGGGGTTAGCGCGAAGCTCCTTAACCTCAGCGATAAGAAGTACGTCCTCAAGAAGCTCCTCGATACCCATGCCCGTGTGTGCGGAAACGGGAACGCACATAACGTCGCCGCCCCATTCCTCGGGAACGAGCTCATACTGTGTAAGCTCTTGCTTGATATTGTCGGGGTTCGCCGTCGGCTTATCCATTTTATTGATAGCTACGATAATATCTATGCCTGCCGCCTTTGCATGGTGGATAGCCTCGACTGTCTGCGGCATAATTCCGTCGTCCGCCGCCACAACGAGGATAGCGATATCTGTTGCCATGGCACCTCTTGCACGCATGGCTGTAAACGCCTCGTGACCGGGAGTGTCAAGGAAGGTGATCGGCTGACCGTTTACTTTAACGCGATAAGCACCGATATGCTGTGTGATACCGCCTGCCTCGCCCGAGGTTACGTTAGTGTGACGGATAGCGTCAAGAATAGACGTTTTACCGTGGTCAACGTGACCCATTACGCAAACGACGGGAGCGCGTGTCTCAAGTGAGCTTTCGTCGTCCTCGGTGTCGTCAAAGAGACGCTCCTCGATGGTTACGACAACCTCCTTCGTTGCGATAGCACCGAACTCGTCGGCAATAAGGAATGCAGTATCGTAGTCGATAGTCTGGTTAACGGTTGCCATAACGCCCATAAGCATGAGCTTCTTTATTACCTCGCCTGCGGCAAGCTTAAGTCTTGAAGCAAGCTCGCCAACCGAGATTTCATCGGGAATTGTGATCTCAAGAGGCTTTTTCTTGACGGGAGCCTGAGGCTTCTGCTTTATCATCTCGGGCTTTTTGTTCTTTCCGTAAGGATCGCGGGTGTTCTGCTTCTTGAGCTTTTGTCTGTCGCCCCTTGCGTCCTTTTGTGCATCGGGAACGAAGTTTTCAAGTCTTTCGTCGTATTTTGAAAGGTCAACTGTTGATGTGCGGGTGTCGATTACGCGGGTTCCGCCCTTCTGACTTGCCGCACTGCCCTTTGGAGTCTGACCTCTGACGATAGCCTGAGGCTGGAACTTCGGCTTCGGAGCGCTTGGTACGTAATCTTCGCCGGGAGCGGTCTGATAGCGGCCACCTCTGTCGTTTTGCTTACGGTTCTGATTGAATCCGCCCTGAGGACGATCGCCCTGTTTATTAAAGCCGCCCGGTCTGTCATTATTGAAGCCGCCGGAGCGATCCTGTCTGCCAAAGCCACCCTGTCTGTCGTTGTTGTATCCACCCTGGGGCTTGTTGCCGAAGCTATTCTGTCTGTCGCCAAAGCCGCCCGGCTGTCCCTTGCGCTCGAAGGGCTTCTGCTCGGGTCTTGCGTCAGTTTTAGCTTCAGGCTTTGCCTCGGGCTTTGCTCGGGGTGTGGCTTTTGGCTCGGCGGGCTTCGCCTCGACCTTTGCCTCTGCTTTTTCCTCAACCTTTGGCTCGGCGGGCTTTGTCTCAACCTTCGCCTCAACCTTTTCTTCAACCTTCGCCTCAGCCTTTACCTCTGGCTTCGGAGCTTCTTTCTTTACCTTTGATTCTATATGAGTAATACCGTCAATATAGTCGTCGATATTCTCGATCTGATTTGCTTTTGTTAACGCGTTGAAAAGCATACCGAACTCGTCGGGCGAGAGGGTGGACTGCGTCTTTGCCTCAATACCCTTTTGACCGAGGGCGTCTGTGAGCTCCTTGCTCTTCAGCCCTAAATCCTTTGCAAGCTGGTTTACCTTGAACTGAATTTGGTTTGTTGCCATGTATTATATGACCGTACCCGTCCTGCTCCTTTTCGGGAGGCTTGTATCGGGCCCTTTCTTTTTTAGATAATGCGTAGAATAATTCAATTTTCACGGAAGCTGTTTAAGAACTGCGACGGCAAGATTTTCGTCGGTGATACCGATGACGGCAAGACTTCCCGTCTTACCTGTAATTTTTGCCAAGGCTTCGCCGTCATATGAAAGCCTGACAATTTTTATGCCGTAAAAGCTTGATTTATCAGAAAGCTTTTTGTGAGTATTTTCCGATGTGTCCGAGGCCTCGAGCAGAAGGAAAAGCTTTTTTCTTGCTCTCATATGCTCGCAAACCAGATTTGTGCCCGTGACTAATTTTCCTGCCTTTGCACAAAGACCTATCGTTCCGCCGAGGCGGTCCTTATTTATTTCCATTTTCAAGCTCTCCCTCAAGGGCATCGAAAAGCTCGCTTGAGATTTCCGCCTCAAGGATTCTTCCGAGTCTACCCGACTTACGAACCTTACGAAGACAAGCGAGGGAAGGACAAATATAAGCTCCTCTGCCTGCTTTTTTTCCTGTGAAATCAAGCTCGGTTACCCCGTCCGCCGTTCTTACGATTCGGATAAGCTCTGTTTTGGGCTTTTTTTCGTTACAGCCCATACACTGTCTTTCGGGAAGCTTTCTTTTTTGTATATTTTTTTGCATTTTATGACAATGGCTTTTGCTTGGCAAAAGCTTCCTCCTTTTTTGCGAGGGTTGAATTATTCAGCCTTGATGTCTATCTTGAAGCCTGTCAAGCGGGCTGCCAGACGGGCGTTTTGTCCCTCTTTACCGATAGCAAGCGAAAGCTGGTCAGCAGCAACCGTAACGCGGCAGCTGTGCTCGCCGTCAAGCTCAACACCGAGAACGTTTGCGGGAGCAAGCGCTGCCTTGATGTATTCCTCGGGAGTTTCGCTGTAATTTATGATGTCGATCTTCTCGCCGCAAAGCTCGTCAACGATATTTGCGATTCTCATACCGCGTGAGCCGATACAAGCGCCAACTGCGTCAACGTCCTCGTCGCGAGAGAACACCGCAATCTTGCTTCTTGGGCCTGCCTCGCGGGCGATCCCCTTAATAACGATCGTGCCGTCCTGAATCTCGGGGATTTCAAGCTCGAACATACGCTTAACGAGACCGGGGTGAACACGGGAGAGAGTAACGAGCGGGCCCTTGCTCTCCTTGTTAACCTCTATAACGAACACCTTTATCTTGTCGCCGACTCTGAGAATCTCGCCGGGGATCTGCTCGGAGCGGAGAAGAACGGCAGTGCTTGTGTCTGTGTCAATAACGGCGTTGAGAGAATCGGGGTCAACCTTGTGAACTGTTGCCGTTATAATCTCTTCCTTCTTGTTTTCATACGCCTCCTGCATAGCCTTGCGTTCGCCCTCGCGTATGCCCTGAATGATTACGCTCTTGGCAGCACCGGCACTGAGACGTCTGAAATTCTTTGTTTTCATTTCGGTTTCAACAATTTTGCCGAGAGCATATCTCTTGCTTATTGCCTTTGCGTCCTCAAGAGATATCTGAGCCGTCGGATTTTCAACGACCTCAACGACCTCTCTCTGCTGATAAACTTTAACGTCCTTCTTTTTTTCGTCGATTGAAACACGCACATTTGTGTTGTTTCCGTATTCCTTTTTGTAAGCTGCTACGAGAGCCGCTTCAATTTTCTCGAACATATATTCCTTTGGAATACCCTTCTCCTTTTCGAGAAGCTCGAGAGCTGTGAAAAACTCTGAATTCATTTCTTTTTCCTTTCAATTATATATGATATTTTTTATCAATCGAAATTATATACCGTCTGAAGCTTTGCAACCTTTGCTCTCTCAAACTTCATTTCACCGTTATCGGTTTTTATAACGATGTTTCCTTGCTCGTCGATGGGGCAAAGCACGCCCTTGAAGGACTTTGCACCGTCAAGCGGAGCGAAAAGACGAACCTCAACGTCCCAATCGCAGCAGGCGGCAATATGCATATCGTTTTTGAGATCGCGCTCAATACCGGGGGAGCTGACCTCAAGGTTGTAGGCCTCCTCAATAGGATCTGCCTCGTCGAGAGCGGGGTCGATTGCGCGGTGGAATTTCTCGCAGTCCTCAATGCCGACACCCTCCTCGCTGTCAATGGTGATTCGCAGAACGCGGCGGGCCCCCTCCTTTACGAACTCGACGTCCCAGATGAAAAGACCGAGCTCCTCTGCTATCGGCTCTGCCAGGGAGATGACCGTTTCAACAACGCCCGAAGATTTTTTAACCATTAAAAATTCTCCTTTTACGAAATATATTAAAAATAAATAGAATTACAACAAATTGAGAGTGGACTTTCGCCCACTCTCAAGGAAAAATATACTTTACATTAACTATTATAACACAAAAAACAATAATTGCAATAGTTTTTTGAAATTTTTTCAACTTTTTTAATTAAAGGAGCTTAATTCCTCGCTCACGGCACTCGTCAACAAGTGTTTTAGGCCAGAAAGAGGACTGAACCTCACCGATATGAGCCTTACGCAAGAAGAACATACACATTCTCGACTGACCGATGCCGCCGCCGATGGTATAAGGAAGCTCCTTTGAGAGGAGTGCCTTGTGGAAGGGGAGCTCTTTTCTCTCTGTGCAGCCTCTTATCTCGAGCTGACGCATAAGTGCTTCCTCGTCAACGCGGATACCCATTGAAGAAAGCTCAAGCGAGATATCGAGAACGGGATAGTAAACGATAAGGTCGCCGTTAAGCTCCCAATCGTCATAGTCGGGGGCGCGCCCGTCGTGCGGCTTGCCCGACTTCAATGCTCCGCCTATCTTCATAAGGAAAACGGCGCCGCATTTTTTTGAAATTTCGTATTCTCTTTCCTTCGGAGTCTTGTCGGGGTACATATCCTCAAGCTCCTGCGACGTGATAAATGTGACATCCTCGGGAAGAAGGCTTTCGATAAAATTGTAATCGTCAACGATGTAGTTTTCCGTGTGGCGGAGGGCGGCATAAATGCAGCGAACCGTCTTTTTCAGAGTTTCAACAGTTCTCTCCTCGTGTGAAATTATCTTTTCCCAGTCCCACTGGTCAACGAAGATAGAATGGATATTGTCTGTTTCCTCGTCGCGACGAATGGCGTTCATATCTGTATAAAGTCCCTCGCCGAGCTTGAAATCGTATTCGGCAAGAGCCATTCTCTTCCATTTTGCAAGCGAATGAACAATCTCAAATTCCTCGCCCGAAAAAACAGAGAAGGTAACGGGACGCTCAACCCCGTTAAGGGTGTCGTTAAGGCCGCTTGTTGTTTCAACGAAAAGGGGAGCAGACACTCTTGTCAGATTAAGCTCTATCGCGAGCTGACGCTCGAAAAAGTCCTTGACCTTTTTGATTGCGTGCTCGGTCTGACGAACAGACAGAGAGGATTTATATCCCTTTGGAATAACTGATTTACTCATATATCTAACCTCAAATTTATTTTACGTTATATTAATTTTACCCGTTTTCGCCTCTTATGTCAATAGAATTTTGAAATTAGGTGTATTTTTATTCCTATGCGACGGAAAAATCAAACGGTCGGATTAAAGCTCTATAAGCTCCTTCGTGCTTTCTGTGAAATTAAGAGAGCCGTTCTCGGTAATAGCTAGCATATCCTCGATTCGACATCCGTATTTGCCGGGGATATAGATTCCGGGCTCAACAGTTACCACGTTCCCCCTTGTCAAAAGAATCTTCGGGTCGGCAGAGGGGGAGAGCCTCGGAGACTCGTGAATATACATTCCAACTCCGTGTCCAAGTCCGTGTCCGAAGCAGCCCTCGTATCCTGCGGTGTTTATTATATCACGCGCGGCCCTGTCACACTCAAAGCCGGAAACACCTTCGCGGAGCATCTCGATTCCCGCTTTTTGTGCCGACCTCACCGTGTTATATAGCTTTTTCATTTCGTTATCAGCTACCCCTAAAACGACAGTTCTCGTCATATCCGAGCAATATCCGTCGAGTGTGGCACCAAAGTCAAGCGTCAGAAAGCCACTCTCGAGCCTTTTGTTTTGCGGAGTGCCGTGCGGCATTGACGAGGATTTGCCCGAGACTGAAATCGTGTCGAAGGCAATTCCGTCAGCACCGTTTTTCCGCATAAAAAATTCAAGCTCAAGTGCTACGTCTATCTCGGTTGCGGAGGGGGTTATATAGCCGAGAATATGAGAGAACGCCATATCGGTCAGGCGTTGTGCCTCCTTGATTTTTTGAAGCTCGTCATCGGTTTTCACCTGACGCATCTCGTCTAAAATCCTTGTTCCGCCAATAAGCGAGACGTTATCGAATTTCTCGGAAAAACGAATATAGTCGGCGTGTGAAAGAGAGCCGTCCTCGACACAAAGCGTCTTTACGTTGTTTTCTGCAAGAAGAGCTACGACCTCAAGAAGCATGGAGGAGCTTGGAATCACGATATCAAAGAGGTTGCTGTGAGCCTCTGCCGCCTCTGCATAGCGGAAGTCTGTGATTATATAGGATTTATTTCTCGTTACAAGCACGTATCCATCCGAGAAGGCGAAATCGGATATATAGCGCTGATTTATCTCGGACGTCAGAAGAAATCCGTCGGCCGTCGGGGGCAGAAGAGATAGAAGTCGTGATGTTTTTTCCATAAAAGCTCCTTTCTGATAAGGCTTTTGGGGTGAGGCGTTCGCCGTTCCTTTGTTATACGCCAAAGGCCTCTGCGATTTTCTCCTCGTTTATCTTTGAGCCGATGACGCAAAGTCTGCCGATAACGGCGGCACAGCCAAGTCTTACGTCGGGCTCACCCGGTACGTAGTCAAAATGAATCCATGTGCCGTCACCTCCGCGAAGGATACCCTTTGCACGCAGAATCATGCCGTATTTTTCGTCACCCTCTGCAAATTCGGAAAGAATTGCCTTAATCTCGTCCTCTGTAAATGATTTCGTCGTTTCAACACCCCAGCTTGAGAATACCTCGTCGGCGTGGTGATGATGCTCGTGGCAGTGACATTCTTCTTCATCGTGGTGGTGATGCTTGTGGCAGTGACACTCCTCGTAGTCATGGTGATGATGCTCAAGCTCGGAAAGCTCGTCCACGAGGGTGTTTTTTCTCTCGGAGGCCTCAAGAATCTGTTTGCCCGAAAGCTCGTCCCAAGGGGTCGTAACGATCGTGGCATTCTTATTATGCTCGCGAATAAGAGAGAGCGCCTCGGCGATCTTCTCTTCCTTTGCGTTGTCGGTATGGCTCAAAATTATGCAACCTGCATTTTCGATCTGGTCGCAGTAAAATTCACCGAAATTTTTTATGTACATTTTGCACTTATTAACGTCGGCAACCGTCGTAAAGCTGCCAAGCACGGCATCGTGATCATCGATTTCGGATACTGCACGGATAACGTCGCTCAGCTTTCCGACCCCCGAAGGCTCAATAAGTATTCTGTCGGGAGCGAACTCACGAATAACCTTTTTGAGAGCCTCGGTGAAATCTCCGACGAGAGAACAGCAGATACAGCCCGAGTTCATCTCGGTGATCTCGATTCCCGAATCCTGCAAAAAGCCGCCGTCAATACCTATCTCTCCGAACTCGTTTTCGATAAGAACAAGCTTCTCGCCGACGTACGCTTCCTTTATAAGCTTTTTAATAAGCGTGGTTTTTCCCGCACCGAGAAAACCCGAAAAAATATCAATTCTTGTCATTTTTATCCTCCATAAAGAGCTATAGTCTTATTCATAAAAGGTATTATAGCACAAAAATGCGAAAAAGTAAAGTGAAGTGAAACAACTTCTGTATTTGACGTGAGCAAACGGCGAAAAGAGGTTTTATTTTTTTGCCGCTTTCCTTTGTGAGATTTTTTGCAAAAAAATTCGTATTTTCTTGTCTCTCAGAAGCGTGAAGATTCCCGACGCGACAAGCATTCCGCCGAAAATTTTTCGCACGACGCCATCGTCAAGAATGCCGACGAGATAACAGCCGAGAAGACTTCCGAGAATGCCGAAGGCGGCAAAAATCAAAAGCACGGGGAGACTGATTTTCCTTTTGAACAAATGATAAAGGAGAGCCGCCCCCGATGAGAAAATAAAAAAGAGCAGATTTATCCCTTGGATTGTAACTTGGGTGTATTCTGTTGAAAGGTTTAGAAAAATAACGAGCAGTCCACCGCTGCCAAGTCCCATACCCGAGAGAAGTGCGGCGATGAAAGCAGCAATAATATTAAGCATAATCTCCTCCCCAATGGCTATGGGTTACTTGAAAATCATAAAGATTCCCGACCAGATAATAAGAAGCCCGAAGATTCGTTTGAGCCAGGCGGCGCTTATTTTTGTCAGTAAAGCAGCACCGATAGTCCCTCCGACGACGGCGGGCAGAATATACGGCTCAAAGCTATCCGCCGCCAAAGCCCCCCGACGTGCGTAAATGAAGGCAGACACAAGGGAAATAGGAAGCGTTGCTCCTATAACGGTGGCAAAGGCGTCCTTCGTTTCCTTTCCGCTTTTTCTGTAAATGAGCTCGAGGGTAAAGATCATAATAATTCCACCGCCCGCACCGAGAAGTCCGTTGAGCACCCCTGCCGCAAAGCCGCCTGCCGATAAAAGAAGAAGGGTGGCAAGACCCGATAATTTTTTCTTGTTCATAATTTTACATCCATTTTATAAATATCTCTTGTAAAATCGTGCGCTTTGTGATACAATATGATTAACTGTATGTTTATTTTTTCACGTACGTGTCTCGAATATACATAAAATAAAGGAAAATGAAAGGAAGCTTTAATATATGAGTTCAAAAAATACAGGAAAAGGCACAAGGACACCGCAGAAGAAATATTCTGTGAAGCCCTCCGAGAAGAACGGTGCATCACGCCAAAAAGAGAGTCGGGAGATATCCTCAAGCTCGCTTTTTAATCAGATACTGCCGTATATTCTTTATATAGCGGCGTTTTCATTGGCGCTTTGCTTTTTATCTGTTTATGCTCTCAAAAACGACTTTATGGGTCTTTTCGGGAAAGCACTTCAGACGATTTTTTGCGGTGCTTTGGGAAGCGGAGCGTTTTTGCTGCCTGTTTTGCTCGTTTATCTCGGCATAGTCTGGAGAAGGAGCATTGATGACGGACACACACGCTATAAAATTATTTTTTCCGTTGTCTTGTCGGTTTTAGTGTCTGCACTCTTTCACGTTTTTGCGATCATTCCGGGCGGGAAGAACGCTGCGGCTTATACGGCTAATCCGATTTCACTCTGGACGGGAGGAACTGAGCTTCTTTCGGGCGGAGTTGTCGGAGGATATTTGGGCGGACTTTTCTTTGCGGTTTGCAATAAATTTTCGGTTATTCTGCTTTTTGCACTTATTCTCGTTTCGCTTATGTTCCTTTTCGGAATGACTCCTGACAATATTGCGATTTACATAAAGTATAAGATGAAAATTCGTCGTGAAAGACGCGAAGAAGAGGAGGCACGAGAGGATCACAGCCCCCGATTCACGCCAAAGCGTCCCGAGGATATTGCCGCTTCGGCAGAGCAGAGTGCTTCACGCAGAAAAAAGCGTGTTTTTGACGTTATGGCGGAAGAAGCAGGCGAGGATACAGATACCCCGACCCCCGAGGATCTTGGCCTTGAATTTACAGACGCAAATCAGATTCCCTACGAGGAGAGTCAAGCGGACGATAATACACCGCCGTTTGATTTGGTGGACGCTGAAAATGGCGATTTTGGAGACGATCTTGATTCGATTTTTGCTCCGCAGAATAGCGGTGCGGGCTTGTCGGAGGAGATGGATACCGACGGTGAGCCGATGCCGATAAGGGCAAGCTCGGACGATGATTTTCTCCGCGTGACGAGTGAGGCAAGAAGCGATATTTCCCCGATTGATAAAGCAGTTCCCTTTGGAGAACAGATACGGGCAGAGATCTATCCGCCCATCTCGATACTTAAAGAAGATAAAAGCAACAAAACCGAAAACTTTACGGCCGAGCTTCGTCAAACGGCTGAGAAGCTTCAGGAAACGCTTCTCAGCTTTAACGTAAAGACGAAAATCGTAGGCTATTCGCGCGGCCCTACGGTTACGAGATACGAGCTTCAGCCTGAGGCCGGCACGCGAGTTCGCTCAATTGCTAATCTTGTTGACGATATCGCGCTTAATCTGGCGGCAACCGGTATCCGAATCGAAGCGCCTATCCCCGGAAAGAGTGCTGTGGGAATAGAGGTTCCGAACAGAACTGCAAGCACCGTATTTTTGCGTTCTCTTATCGAGAGCCCAAAATTCAAGGAGGGGCAAAGCAAGATAACCGCTTGTCTCGGTGCTGACGTTGCAGGTGCTCCCGTAATCTTCGACGTTGCAAAAATGCCTCACCTGCTTATTGCGGGTGCTACCGGTATGGGTAAATCGGTTTGTATCAACAGCATCATCATAAGCCTTCTTTATAAGGCGCTTCCGAAGGACGTAAGGCTTCTTCTTATCGACCCGAAGAAGGTTGAATTTAACATTTACAAGGATATTCCTCATTTGATAGCGCCCATTGTGTGTGATCCGAAGAAGTCTGCGGGTGCGCTTATCAAGATGGTTGAGGAAATGGAGCGACGCTTTGCTCTTATTGAGGAGGTCGGAGTCCGAGACCTCAAGTCTTATAATGAGATTACGAAGGACGACCCCGACTATGAGCATCTGCCTCAGATCGTAATTATTATAGACGAGCTTGCCGACCTTATGATCACGACTCCTCAGGACGTTGAAAATTCTATCTGCCGACTGGCACAGAAGGCGCGTGCTGCGGGTATGCACATAATTATCGGTACGCAGCGTCCGTCAGTTGACGTTATCACAGGTCTTATCAAGGCAAATATTCCCTCAAGAATCGCGTTCACGGTGGCATCTCAGGTTGACTCGCGAACGATCATTGATATTGCGGGAGCTGAAAAGCTTATCGGGCGCGGTGATATGCTTTACGCTCCTGTCGGTGCGGCAAAGCCTATCCGTGTGCAGGGCGCATTCGTCAGCGACTCGGAGGTTGAGGAGGTTTGCGAATTTATAAAGGCGAACACGGGTAAGGCAGAATACGACAGCACTATCGTCAGCGGTATTGAGGAGGCGGCGGCAAGGCTTGACGCACCCAAGAAGGGCGGTGGAGCTATGTCGGGCGACCCATCGGCTGATGACGGAGGCGACGCTATGCTTCGCCCTGCCGTTGAGCTTGCTATCGAGTGCGGAAAGATATCAACGTCCCTTATTCAAAGACGTCTGTCGCTTGGCTACGGACGTGCCGCAAAGCTTATCGACAAGATGGAGCAGCTCGGCTACGTAAGTCCGCAGGACGGACAAAAGCCGCGCGAAGTTCTTATAACGAAGCAGGCGTATATGGAAATGGTCGTAAATAACGATATCCAATAATTGAAAATCAGATTAGAAATCAGGAAGTGAACAACGATGGGAAAATTTATAGTAATAGACGGGCTTGACGGCTCGGGAAAGGGAACTCAATCCGAGCTTTTGGCAAAAAGACTTGCCGAGGCGGGCAAGCGAGTGCGTCTTCTCTCCTTTCCGATGTACGAGGCGGAAAGCTCTCAGCTTGTAAAAATGTATCTTGGCGGAGCACTTGGGGACAAGCCCGAGGATACGGGTGCTTACGCTGCGTCCTCCTTTTACGCGATGGACAGATACGTAAGCTACCGAACCGATTGGAAAAAGGACATCGACGACCCCGATACCGTAGTTATCGCAAACCGCTTTACAACGGCAAATGCAGTTCACCAGCTATCAAAGCTGCCCGACTGTGAGTGGGACTCCTTTCTTACATGGCTCTGGGATTACGAATACGAAAAATTGGGCATTCCGAAGCCTGACACAGTAATATATCTCGAGATGCTTCCCGAGATTTCGATGAGCCTTGTAAACTCACGCTCTGCCGAAACGGGACAGAAGAAGGATATCCACGAGCTTGACCCGACGCATCTTGAAAAAAGCTACCGTGCGGCACTTTATTCGTCGGATAAGCTGGGCTGGAGAAGAATCCGCTGCTACGAGGACGGGAAGCCGCTCTCGATCGAGGCTATTGGTGACATTTGTCTCTCGGCGGCACTCGAAATTCTGTAAAAAACAAAAGAGGAAAAAACATGAAATACGACTGCGAATTAACGTTAAAGCTAAACGAAGAATTGATGAAAAAGCTGCTCATCGTTTCAGAATCGGAGGGCAGAACCCCCAATAATCAGTTTCTCTTTATGCTCCGAAACAATATCGCGTATTACGAGAAAACAAAGGGCAGAATAAAGCCCGATCAGCTGGCAAAAATCGACGTTTCCGAATATAAATCACAGTCTGATACATAAAAGGTTGAAAATTACTGATTTTACAGCAAAAAATCGTCAAAAAAAGCAAAAAAAATCGAAAAGCTTATTTACAAAAACGCTTTTTGGTGATATAATGTATGGTTGAGTGGAGAAGCGAAAATATCGCGTTTCCCCTCAAAACGTCGTTGACTAAAAAAATTTATATAAACTTAGGAGGATTTTACCTATGGCAAAATTAGTCAGAAAAAAGCAGTCCATGGACGGTAATACAGCTGCTGCTACAGTCAGCTATGCGTTTACCGAGGTTGCTGCAATCTATCCGATTACTCCTTCCAGTGTAATGGCTGAGCTTACAGACTCTTGGTCTGCAACAGGCCTCAAGAACATTATGGGCGAAGAAGTAAAGGTTATGGAAATGCAGTCCGAGGCAGGTGCTGCAGGTACCGTTCACGGTTCTCTTGCATCAGGTGCTCTCACAACAACCTACACAGCATCACAGGGTCTTCTCTTGATGATCCCCAATATGTACAAGATCGCAGGCGAGCTTCTCCCTTGCGTTATCCACGTTTCAGCACGTTGTGTAGCTTCTCACGCACTTAACATTTTCGGAGACCACTCCGACGTTTATGCTTGCCGTCAGACAGGCTTTGCTATGCTTGCTGAATCTAACCCTCAGGAGGTTATGGACCTTGGTGCCGTTGCGCACCTTGCAACAATTAAGGGCAGAGTTCCTTTCCTCAACTTCTTCCACGGCTTCCGTACGTCTCACGAGATTCAGAAGATCGAGGTTTGGGACTACGATACACTTAATGAAATGGTTGATAAGGACGCTATCGCTGAATTCCGCGCACGTTCTCTCAATCCTGCTCATCCTATGCTCCGCGGCTCTGCCGAAAACGGAGATATCTTCTTCCAGCACAGAGAGGCTTGTAACGAATATTACAACGCACTACCCGCAATCGTTGAAGATTACATGAAGAAGGTTAACAAGAAGATCGGTACAAACTACCAGCTCTTCAATTACTACGGACATCCCGAGGCTGAAAACGTTATTATCGCTATGGGCTCTATCTGTGACGTTGCTGAAGAGGTTATCGACTACCTCGTATCAAAGGGCAAGAAGGTTGGTCTTATCAAGGTTCGTCTTTACAGACCCTTCTGTGCAGACAAGCTTGCAAAGGCTCTTCCAAAGACTGTTAAGAACATCGCTGTTCTCGACAGAACAAAGGAACCCGGCTCTCTCGGTGAGCCTCTCTACCTTGACGTTGTTACAGCTCTTGCTGAACAGGGAGTAAAGGCGAATATCGTTGGCGGACGTTACGGTCTCGGTTCAAAGGATACTCCTCCCTCCTCTATCTTCGCTGTATATGACAACCTCGCAAAGAAGTGCCCCAAGAATCACTTCACAATCGGTATCGAGGACGACGTTACAGGCACGTCTCTTAAAGAAAAGGCTGTTCCGGATACAGCTGCAAAGGGAACTATCGCTTGTAAGTTCTGGGGTCTTGGCGGTGACGGTACCGTTGGTGCTAACAAGAACTCCATAAAGATTATCGGTGACCACACAGATAAGTTCATTCAGGCATACTTCCAGTATGACTCAAAGAAGACATCGGGTATCACAATTTCCCACCTCCGTTTCGGTGATAAGGAAATCAAGTCCCCCTACTATATCAACAAGGCAGACTTCGTTGCTTGCCACAACTCCGCATACCTCAAGAAGTACGATATGATCTCGGACGTTAAGCCCGGCGGAACATTCCTTCTCGACTGTGCTTGGAGTGTTGACGAGCTCGACGCTCACCTTCCCAACAAGGTAAAATCCTACATCGCTAACAACAACGTTAAGTTTATAATTATCGACGCTACAACTATCGCTACAAAGAAGATCGGTAATGCAAAGGTTAAGAACACAGTTCTTCAGTCTGCATTCTTCTCTCTTGCAAACATCCTTCCGAAGGACGAAGCAATCGAATACATGAAGAAGGCTGCTTATAAGTCCTACATAAAGAAGGGACAGGCTATTGTTGATCTCAACTATGCCGCAATCGACGCAGGCTCTGACGCTTACGTTGAGGTTAAGGTTCCTGCAGCTTGGAAGAATTGCGGGGAGGATGCTCCTGCAGCAGAATACAAGAGTCCTCGCGCAGACCTTAACAAGTTCGTAAACACAGTAGTTAATCCCGTTAATGCAATGGCAGGCGACAAGCTTCCCGTTTCTGCATTCAAGGATTACGTTGACGGTACCTTCCCTCAGGGCTCAACAGCTTCCGAAAAGAGAGGCGTTGCAGTATCCGTTCCCGCATGGTATCCTGAGAACTGTATCCAGTGTAACAACTGTGCATTCGTATGTCCTCACGCAGCAATCCGTCCCTTCGCTATGACAGCAGAGGAAGCAAAGAACGCTCCGAAGGCTACGAAGTTCACAGAAAAGCCTGTTATCAAGACAGACTATAAGTTCACAATGGCAATTTCTCCCGCTGACTGTATGGGCTGTACGCTTTGCGTTAAGGCTTGTCCCGTAACTGCAAAGGCAATAAAGGACGGCACAGACAAGAAGGCTATCGAGATGGTTCCCGCAGCAACTCAGGCAGACCAGCAGGCGCCTTGGGACTACGCTGTTGCAAAGGTTTCCGAAAAGAAGGAACTCATCAATACAACAGTTAAGGGCTCACAGTTCAAGCAGCCGCTTCTCGAATTCTCAGGTTCTTGCGCAGGCTGTGCAGAAACGTCATATGCTCGTCTTATCACACAGCTCTTCGGTGAGAGAATGTATATCTCTAACGCAACAGGATGTTCTTCAATTTGGGGTGGCTCTGCTCCCGCAACTCCTTATACAGTAAATAAGGAAAGCGGCCGCGGTCCTGCTTGGGCTAACTCACTCTTCGAGGATAACGCTGAGCACGGTCTCGGTATGGCTCTTGGTCAGAAGACGATCCGTGAAAAGCTTATCTCAAAGGTTGCAGCTATGGCTGAATCCGAAAAGGCATCCGACGCATTCAAGGCTGCTGCAAAGGCATTCCTTGATACAAAGGACGACGGCAAGGCAAACGCTGACGCTACAGACGCTCTTATCGTTGAGCTTGAAAAGGCTGCAGCAGCAGGCTGTCCTACAGCTCCCGCAATCCTTGCTGAAAAGGATTACCTTGCAAAGAAGTCTGTTTGGATCTTCGGTGGTGACGGATGGGCATACGATATCGGCTTCGGCGGTCTCGACCACGTTATCGCAACAGGTGAGGACGTAAACATCATGGTATTCGATACAGAGGTTTACTCCAACACAGGTGGACAGGCATCAAAGGCTTCCAACATCGGTCAGGTTGCACAGTTCGCAGCTGCAGGTAAGGCAATCGGCAAGAAGAACCTTGCAGAGATCGCTATGTCCTACGGTTACGTTTACGTAGCACAGATCGCTATGGGTGCTGATATGAACCAGACACTCAAGGCTATGACTGAGGCTGAGGCATATCCCGGACCTTCAATCATTATCGGCTATGCTCCTTGTGAAATGCACGGTATTAAGGGTACTATGGCTAACTGCCAGCTCGAAATGAAGAGAGCGGTTGACGCAGGATATTGGAATATGTTCCGTTACAACCCTGCACTCAAGGCAGAGGGCAAGAACCCCTTGACAATCGACTCCAAGCCTGCAACAGCAGACTATAAGGAATTTATCACAAGCGAAACTCGTTACAGCCGTCTTGCACAGCAGTTCCCCGAGAGAGCAGAAAAGCTCTTTGCAGAGGCAGAAGCTGCAGCTAAGGCTAAGTACGAAAGACTTCAGAAGATGGGCAAGCTTTATGCTCCTGATGAAGACTGAAATTTCATTTCAGTAATTAACGTTTAATAAAAAGGCAGTGCCACTGGCACTGCCTTTTTTGACGTTATTTATTTTATCAATCAACAACCTTATAATCGCCGAGCTTGAAATAGTAATCGAAAACAGTTTTTACCGAGCGGCCGGCGTCAGTACCCGAATTTCCCTGCTCAATGACAGAGGTACAAACTATCTGCGGGTCGTCGTAGGGAGCAAAGGCTGTGAAGATAGCGTTATCGCTCTTCTTTTTGCTTACCTGTGCCGTACCCGTCTTTCCTCCGATAGTTATCGGATAATTTCTGAAAACGCTTGCGGCAGAGCCGTTCTCTGTAACGTTTTTCATCGCCAAAAGAATTGTTTTATAGGTCGATTCGCTTATCTCGATATGACTAAGCTCGTTTGTCTCATATTCATAAACAAGCTCGTTTGTATAAAATTTTCTCACGCTGTCAAGAAGGTGAACGCTGTTTCTCGTTCCGCCGTTCACAAGCATAGCGATATAAGAGCTTATCTGCGTTGGGGTGAAAAGATTGTCCGACTGACCGATAGCGGCCTGAAGCGTGTCACCCGGATACCATTCGCTGTATCCGTACTCGGCTCTGAAATCAGGCCCTGCCAAAAATCCGACGTATTCGGGAAGCTCAATTCCGGTAGGCTGACCAAGACCGTAAAGATTGCAGTAATTATTCATCGTCTCAATAGTCAACCGACGGCCGACGTCATAGAAGAAATAGTTGCAGGACTCCTGAATTGCCTCAATTACGTTTATCGTGCCGTGCGTTCTGCCCTTTTGGAGATAGATCCAGCAACGCGGGCCGTTCTCGTCGTAATAGGTGTATCTTCCCTTATCGGTGATAGTTGTGTGCGGGGTTATTATACCCTCCTCAAGCGCCGCAACGGCAACGCCAACCTTGAAGGTCGAGCCGGGCTGATACAAGCCGTAGAGCGCGCGGTTGAGAAGAGGTGTTGTTTCGTCCTCAAGCATTGAAGCGTAGGTTTCGCTAAAGAGTGAGAGGTCGTAGGTGGGATAGGACACCATAGCGTAAACCGCCCCCGTTTTTGCGTCGATGGCGGTAATTGCCCCTGCCGACGCATCCTCTCCGTCAAGAGCACCCGCTCTTGAATGTGCTTTATCAACAATATATTGTATATTGTCACGCAGAGCGTCCTCTGCCGCAATCTGCATTCCGATGTCAATAGTTAACCAAACGTCGTCACCGCTGATAGGCTCGGTTAGTATTTTACGGTCGATAATATTGCCGTAAAGATCCTCAACGATGAGCATAGTTCCGTCAGTTCCGTGAAGATAATCCTCAAAAGCCTTCTCGCAGCCCGACGTTCCGACTATAGCATTCATCTTATATCCCTTTTCGCTATAGTAATCAAGGTCCTCGGCATAGATTTGACCAACTCTGCCCAAAATATGCGAGGCATAGCCGGGATATTCGTAATTTCTCGTTACGCTTTCAAGAAAAGCGACTCCGCGTATCTCGCGCTCCTTTAAGTAGGTGATGAGAGAAATATCAACGTCGGTGGCAAATACGTACGGCTCAGCCACGCTGAATTTAGAGAGATCCATATCGAAGCGAACTCTTATAAGCTCGGTTATTTCCTTGTTTGAGAAGAGCGAGTCGCCCTCCGAGTCCTCTACACGCAAGTCGTATCGGCTGACGTAATATTCGGCAAGCTCCTTTGCTGAAATATCCTCGGGAAGCTCAAGTGCTTTGAGGGTTGCCTTGAATTTTTTTGAAAAAGACGCATCCGAGGTACATCTGTCGCTGTATTTGAGAACGGGATATTCTCCGATAAAGGGTGATTCTATCTGCTTTTGCTTATTTGCGTTTCCCGTTTTCTCTATTGCGGAAATGACCTCAAGAATAGTTTTGTTTGGGTTTTCCTTTGTTGATATAAAGGAGCCGTAGTCAAAATAAAGCTCGTATGTGTATGAATTTGTGACGAGAGGATTTCCGTTTCTGTCGAAAATCTCCCCTCTTTGTGCTTTGATAGTAACAGTTCTTTTATAGGTTGGAACAGAATAGGTCGTATACTTATCTCTGCCCGTTATCTGTATATTTACAAGCCTCGTTACATAATAAACGATAACTACGAAGAAGAAGAGCGCTATCGCCGCAACTCTTATCGGATGTGAGGTTTTCTTGATTTTTTCCTTCGAGCCTTTTCCTCGATATTTTCGCATAGCGACAGGTCGCCTCCTTTCATTGTTGCTTGTTGGTTTTCTTAATCAGGTTACGCTTTCTCTTGCGTCGAAGAATTTGCGCCAAAGCGCACGGATAACAAAATACATAGGTATCGACATAATTAGAGATGAAAAATATTGTGGGATCATAACACCAAAAAGGATATCCGAGAAGCCTGCGTCAAGCGTTTTGAGAGTTATAAGTCCGCAAATCATCGAGGTTATCGAATGAACGGAGAGAGAGACAGCCGTAGCGGAGAGCCAGGAGATAAACTCGCGGCGGAGTATTGAATAGGAGAGGAGCGCGGATATACAGCCGCAAGCCATATAAACTACGGGGGATAGCGAGAGCCAGCCTCCACCGAGAGCGTCTATTATGACGCCTCCCATAATGCCTGCAATAGTGCCGGTTCGCTCCTTGTCAAAAATTCCGATAGCTACGACCGTCGGCAAAACGATTTCGGGAACAGCCCCGAAAAGTCGGTATCTTGACAGAAGGCTGGTTTGAATAACGGCGCAAAGAAAGAGAACGAGACACCAAAAAGCAGACTTTTTGGCAACCGCCTGCCAAGAAACGTGAGTTACCTGATTATTCATTAGCCCTCCTATCCGATTTTATTCGTCCTTTTGCTCGACGTAAGGCTCAAAGCCTGTTAAAATCATAACGTCTGAAATGTTATTAAGAGCCGCGCTCGGCTTTACTACAGCTGTCAGATTACGGCTGAACTCGTCGGGAACTATCTCGCTCACGACACCGATAATAAGACCGCGCGGATAAATGCTTCCGACCCCGCTTGATACTATTTTATCACCGACCTTGATATCTGCATTCGTCGGAAGATATGAGATACGGCAGTAGCCGCTTCCGTTAAGCTCGTAAACGCCCTCAACAAGTCCGAGCTCTCCCGTTCTCTCAATGTACGCACCGATAGAGGTTGCCGTTTCGATAATTGTAAGCACCTTTGAGAAGTTGAGTCCGACCTCGCTGACGTATCCGACAATACCCTCGTTCGTTATGACGGGCATATTGACCTCGACCCCGTGAGCCGTACCCTTGTCAAGCGTGATGACGGTCATATAATTTCCCGCCTCGCGCCGAATAACAGAGGCTGAGAGGAGAGAGTAGTCGGTATGCTCGCGTTTAAGCTCGAGATAGTTATAGAGCCATTCGTTTTCTTCCTTGTAAAGCTCGGCCTCGTATATTTGTCCCTCAAGCTCGGCAAGCTTATCCCGGAGAATCCTGTTTTCCGCCTTCAGATTGTCGTATTCACGAAAATACATAGTAAATCCGTCAAAAGCGTCCGAGATGGTATCAATAACGGCACTTATGGGCGACGCAATAACGCCAATAGCGTCCTTTACGAAAAAGCCAACACCCATAAAGGAGAGAACTGATGACACAATCACGAGAGCAAGTGCAAAAAGCAGAGCTATTATAAAAAATTTCGACTTAAAAAAATTAGACATAATAATTACAATCTCCGTGTGTATCCTTTATCTTTAATTTTTTTGTCAGCGTCTTAAAATTACGTTTCTGATGACTCTTGGGTCTTCAATTCCCTTACCAAGACCGTTAGCCACACAGTCGAGAGGCTTGTTTGCAACGGTTGCCAGAAGTCCGGTTCTATCGCCGATAAGCTCGGGAAGACCTCGGAGCATAGCACCGCCGCCCGCAAGAGTAATACCCGAATCGAAGATGTCGGCAGAAAGCTCGGGGGGCGTATTTTCAAGAGTTGCCTTTATGCAGTCAACTATTCTCTCAACCTGCTCGCTCGTTGCTTCTCTTATAGCGGCGGAGGTGATGGTGACAGTTATCGGCAAGCCTGTTTTCATATTTCTTCCGCGGATGTCCATCTCACCAAAATCGGCAGTATGGTGAACCGAGCCGATGCGTTTTTTGAGTTCTTCTGCCGTTGAGATACCGATAGCTATATTATAGCGTCTTCTTATGTACTGAACGATAGCATCGTCAAGCTCGTCGCCGGCAATACGGAGCGAACGCGAAACGACGATTCCGTCAAGGCTGATGACAGCCACCTCGGTTGTACCGCCTCCGATATCAACTATCATGCTTCCGCGAGGACTTGCAATACGAAGTCCTGCACCGATAGCCGCTGCCATAGGCTCCTCAACAAGGCTTACTGAACGTGACATCGCGTCAAACGCAGCGTCCTCAAACGCCTTTTTTTCGACCTCCGTAACTCCGTAAGGGATACAGATTATTACGTTCGGACGGTTGAAAAAGCCGCCTGTGTTGATTTTTCTGAAAAATTGGTGGAGCATTTCGGCAGTAACGTCAAAGTCTGCGATAACGCCGCCCTTGAGGGGTCTGAACGCCGCGATAGTGCCGGGAGTTTTACCGAGCATCTTTTTAGCGTCAAGACCAACCGACACAACCTTTCCCGTCACGCTGTTCTTTGCAACGACGGAGGGCTCACGCAGAATAATTCCCTTTCCCTGCATATAGAAAAGAGTATTTGCCGTGCCGAGATCTATACCGATGTGTTTATTCATATATTACCTTTACCGTTCCTTCCTTGTTTTCTCGTGTTGTCTATCTATTTTGTAAGTTATTTTTTCATCGCATATTGGGAAAGCTCGATTCCGAATTCCCCGATCAGCTCACGAAGCTTATTGACGGGAAGCCCGACCACGTTAAAATAACAGCCCTCGATTCCCTCGACCCACATAGATGCATACCCCTGAACAGCGTAAGCGCCTGCTTTGTCGTAAGGCTCGCCACTCTCGGCATAACGCTCAATTTCCGTGTCTGTCATACGCGCAAACTTAACAAATGTTTCATCGTATGAGGATTTGACCTCATCTCTGTAAATTACCGAAATGCCCGAGAGGACAGAGTGCCTTTTTCCATTCAGGCTATTCAGCATTTTAATTGAATTTTCTTTATTGTGAGGCTTGCCCAAAATCTCACCCGAGCAGTAAACGATCGTGTCTGCCGCAATAATGAGAGTGTCGGAGAGATTGCGCCCGCCGCCTATCAGGAGGTCGCGGACAGCTATCGCCTTTTTCTCGGCAAGCGCTTGAACAATCTCATATGGAGAGGCTGACGGATCATAGCTCTCGTCCGCGTAGCTCGTTACAACGTCAAACCGAAGACCAATAGTTTCGAGAATTTCTTTTCTTCTCGGAGATTTTGATGCGAGTATGAATTTCATTTTGCTCTCCTTATTTAACACCTGTTGAGCCGAAGCCACCCTCACCGCGCTCGGTTTCGTCAAGCGTTAGAGCCTCGATGAGATTTGCGGAATAGACGGGCAAAAACATAAGCTGTGCAATTCTGTCGCCGCGCTCGATCTTGAAATCCTCTCTGCTTATATTGTAAAGACCAACGCAGATCTCTCCTCTGTAGTCGCTGTCAATGACGCCGATTGCATTTGAGAGGGTAATTCCTTTCTTTGTTGCCAAACCGCTTCTTGCCGCAACTATCGCAACCACGCCCGACGTTTCAGGAGAGATTGAAATACCCGTCGGCACGGTTACGCGCTCACCTGAATGAATAATGAGAGTCTCGCCCTCGTCGAGTGCGGCGCAAAGGTCGAGAGCAGCCGAGCCCTCTGTTTGATATTTTGGCAGAGTCATTCCTCTTGAGAGCTTGATTTTAACGTTGATTTTTTCCATAACTGCTCCTTCGTTTGTTGTTTTAGCTTTGTATTCTTCTCACGGGATATGAAAGGGGGCGTCCTGCCTCAAACGAGGCGATAAGAGAGTCAACCTCGTGTCCTTTCTCGGTTGAGAAGATAAAGTGACGAGAATTTATTCTGTATTTTGTAAGCTTGTCCTTTTTGTCTCCCATATACGTCGGGAGGGAATTGTAAATTACGCTTCTGTGATCGAGCTCGCGAAGAACGGGGAAGCTGACGCCTCGTCTGTCACGCAAGGAAAGCTCTCCAGCGTTGCACCTCTCGCATCCGCCGATCTCAAGCCCTACGCATTTTTCGAGAAGCATAAGCGGAATCCTTCCGTAAACCACGGCCGAGCCACCGATATCTCTTATTTGAGGAAGCGTCAGCTCGGGGGATAGGACGAGACCGTAAAAGCCCATATTCGAATAAAGAGAGGCAGTCTCTCTGTTTGCTATATTAAGCCTTATATCGCCAAAGAGGAGAAGACCTGCTTCTTTTGCGATCTCAATATGCCCAAGGTTTCCGCAAAGAGCATAGACGGCACCGTTTTCCTTTGCCGACCTTGCTAACGCCGAAACCTCGGCCCTGTCCGAATCGAATATTACGGGGGGCAGGATAATGCCGTTTGCTTTCTCTGCCGAAGCTTTATCGAATTTTGAGAGGGGCAAAAATCTTATGTCAAAATAATCCTTTGCTACCTCTGTAATCTGCGAGAGGTCATAAAAGCTTGCGGTTTTTATATCTTTTCTATCTATCGACCGAGTCGGTGGTGTGTATTCAACGAAATCAAAATTTCTTGACGGACTGCCGAGATATTTGGCGACGGCATTACGGCGAAGAGCGTTGAGCGAGGAGATTGGAACAATCAAGCCCTCGTCAAGAGAAATATCTATCGCGTCCGCCCGAAGCGGAGTGTTGCCGAGCCTTGATAACTGCTTTTTTATATCAGCCTCGGACATAGGAGCGTTAATTGCGTCAAGCGGAGCGTCGCCTATGACTGTCACCTCTCCGCGCTCGCCCATAATCGTTAATCTGATAGGCTCTCCACGCAGAACCTCTGCCACAAGTGTTACCCCAAGCCTTCTCGTAAGACCCGAAAACCGCTCGGTCTCACGGCTGCTTTCCTTATCGCTCTCGGAACGGATGCCAAGCATACGACTCCCGATATTTTCTGTAAAATATCCGTCGGTAAAGCCGCCGCGCGAGAAGATTGAGGAAAGATATTTGATCTCGTCTGCCGTCGCTCCGCGATTCTCGTCAAGAAGCGTTCTGTATATTGCCGTTACTTCGCGGACGTATTCGGGAGACTTCATTCGCCCCTCTATTTTAAGAGACGCAACGCCAGCCGAAATAAGAGAGGGAATATGTGGAGCCAAGCATAGATCCTTGAGGCTCAAGGGATATTTGTTCCCGAAGGGCAAACGGCAGGGTTGAGCACATTCGCCTCGGTTTCCGCTTCTGCCTCCGACGATAGAGCTGAAAAGGCACTGTCCCGAATGGGATACGCACAGTGCTCCGTGAACGAAGACCTCAGCCTCGATAGGAGAGTTTTCTGTAAACGTACGAATATTTTGAAGAGAGGTTTCTCTTGCGAGAACCATTCTCGAAAAGCCTAATTCCGAAAGAGTCTTTGCCGCCTCGACACAGTGTCCCGACGCTTGCGTGCTTGCGTGAAGAGTGATATCGGGAATGTATTTCTTCAGTGTTGTCGCACCGCCGATATCGGCGACAATAAGAGCGTCAACGCCCATTCTGTAAAGCTCCTCGGCACACCTTAAGTATTCGGGAAGCTCGAGGTCGTAAACGAGGGTGTTCATCGTAACGTAAGACTTCACACCGTATGAATGGCATAGCTCGATCGCTACGCGAAGCTCGCCACTGTCGAAATTTTTAGCGTTTATTCTTGCGTTAAATGAGCCTGCCCCGAAATATACGGCGTCAGCCCCTGCGTCAATGGCGGCTGAGAGGGCCTCGGGTGAGCCCGCGGGGGCGAGCAGCTCGGGCAGGGTGCTTTTGTTGTTTGTCATTATCTTCTGTCCCTTGTGGGTACTCCGTTTTTTGCAAGCTCGGCGCGGAGTCTTTCGTTTTCCTGCGTTAAACGGTTGACCTGCGCACGAAGAAGAGCCATCTCGGCGTCGGTTGTGCGAAGCTTTTTCTGAGTTTTTATTTTATCCGAGCAATATTCAAGAGCGCATAGAAGAGCCGCCTCACTTTTTGAACAACGTTTGCTGGCGATATTTATTTCACGAATCTTGCGGTCAAGAATACCGACAACCTCGCTCACAAACTCCTCGCTCTCCTCTGTTATCACGTTCATTTCTGTTCCTGCAATAACAATAGAATATTTCTGTTTCATAAAAGCCTCCCTTTCCTTGCGCATAGCGAATTAATCTTAAAATAAGTGTTGAAAAAACACGTGAAATGATATATAATGATATCAGGTAAAACTTTTTGCAAAAAAGCCTATATCAACATTATAATACAAAATTATTTAATATTAAATAGATATTTGTAAAAAAATATTAAATTTTTATTAATTTTATCAATTTTTCGGGCAAAAACAGCATTTTTTTCCAAAGCATCCAAAAAAAGAGGTAATTATGTCGCAAAAAACGAAAAAACAGCTTCTTGGCGACGAGGTTGTAAAAAGACTGAAGGAAATATACCCGTCAGCCGAATGTGCGCTTAACTATAAGGGTGAGCCTTGGCGGCTTCTCGTAATGGGGCGGCTCAGTGCCCAATGCACAGACGCAAGAGTTAATATTGTCTGCGAGGAATTATTTTCGGTATATCCAACGCTTGAGGATATGGCGAATGCTGACGTTGGGAGTATAGAGGAAATCGTCCGTCCCTGCGGACTTTTCAGAACAAAGGCACAAAATATAAAGGACGCGTGCCTTATGCTTCTTCATGATTTCGGCGGCGTTCTGCCAAGAAATATGGACGAGCTTCTGCTTCTTCCCGGTGTCGGACGAAAGATAGCCAATCTTCTCCTTGGGGATATTTACAAAATGCCCGCTATTGTTGCGGATACTCATCTTATAAGAATCTGCGGTAGACTTGGCTTTTATCCCGAGTCGCAAAAGGATCCCACAAGGGTCGAGCGTGAGATGCTTCGGCATATTGAGCCGCCCGATCAGAGTGATTTTTGCCACAGGATCGTGTGGTTCGGACGAGAGTACTGTATAGCGCGCTCGCCTCGGTGTGACACCTGCCCGCTTGCCGATCTGTGTAAGCATAATCAAGTAAAAAAATAATAAAAAAGGAAGCTTGGCGCAGCCGTTTTATGAACGGTGCTCTCCCACAGCTTCCTTTTGTTTTTGATTAGTATGAAAGGTTGACCTTTGAGCCGATGATGTCGTATTTTCCGAGAAGCTCCTCGTCGATGACGATATCCCCCTCAAGCTGCTTCAGCTTTTTCGTGAAAAGCTCTGTTTTGAGGTTTTTCTCGAAATCAGAAAAGAAGTCGCTGTTCTGCTCTGAGGCATACCCTTTTTCTTCAAGGGGAAGACGCTTGATGATATGGATTCCATACTCTGAATCAAGCATAGTATATTCATTCTCGGAAAGCTCAAACGCCGCCTCGACAACCTCATCGACGTACTGCGATGCTCTTGTGAAATAATATCCCTCGGGATATGCTGTGTTTGCGTCGTCCTCGCTGTACGCGTAGATGAGCGAATCAAAGCTGGCACCGGCGTCAAGATTCGCCATAACCTCAAGAGCGCGACGTTCCTGCTCGGCTATCTCGGCATCGGTAAAATCACGCGTGAGAACCTTTCCCTCGTCGTCGTATTTATAATTTCCCTCGCTGTCTGTCTGTGGCTTGTTTGCGGTGTAGAGGAAGATCTGCTTTATGTGAACGTAATTTTTGCTGTAATATCTGTTTCGTTCGGTCACGGTAATTCTTTCAATTCCGCCGTCGCCGTAGAGATATTCCTCAAGACAATCAATCTTCGCCTTCATTATATAGGAGTCGCGGAGGATATCGTAATTGACGCCGTAATTTGCGAGAATTGCGTTAAGCTCGGACTTGCTTCCGTCGGCATGGTCGCGAAGCATCTCCTTCATAGTGGCATCGATGTCGGCCACAGTATCCTCGGGGAGGGTGAGATTATAATCGTCAAAAAGCTTCATGGCGCAAAGCATAGTTTTCATATTGTCCCAAACGAACTCGGTGAATATCTCGTTATAGGTTCTGCCGAGGCTATCCTCCTCGCGCCAGAGAGCGGAGTCGCCGACGTCGTAGATTCCCTTGACTCTTGACAGATAAAGCTGATATAGATTCTCGGATATCTCGTGACGGCCGAGCGACATAACGGCGTTCCCCTTGCCCGAGCATGAGATAAGGGCGGAGGAGAGGGTCAGAATTGCCAAAATGACGGCAATAGCTTTTATAGCCTTATTTTTAATCATCATTTTTTGAGTTTTCCTTTCGGTTCGCGGTTTTTTCGGTGGATAATCATGTATATTATACACGAATTATTCCGAAATGTCTATATTTTCCGCGCTGATTGTTTTGTATTTTTCGAGAAGATCAAGGGTAAGGTCAAGCACCTTGTCGGTTTTTGTAAGCTTGTAGTTGAGATAAGGGTTGCTCGACATAACCATTTTGATTTTTCCGCCAAGGAGGGCGTTCACCTCCGACCAGACTGCCCAATCAAATTTTTGGGGGTGGAAATGAAGTTCGAGATTCTGCTGCTCTATTTTTGAGAAGCCGCAATCCATGGCTTTTGCCCTGATAAGTGCGATGGAGAGAAGATTCGTAACAGCCCTTGGCGGCTCGCCGTATCTGTCGTAAAGCTCGTCGGTAATGTCCTCCATGTCGCGCTCGTCGGAAATCATCGCGATTTTCTTATATAAATCCATTCTTTGCGTTGACGCGGACACGTATTTTTCCGAAATAAAGGCGTCAACCGTAAGATTGAGCAGACATTCGGGCTTTTTCGTGTCGGCAACGCCTTTTTCCTCGAGCACAGCCTCGTTCAGAAGCTTGATATAAAGGTCGTATCCGATAGCGTCAAGATGTCCGTGCTGTTCAGCACCCAAAAGATTACCCGCACCGCGTATCTCCATATCGCGAAGCGCGATTTTGAAGCCCGCGCCAAACTCGGCGTATTCACGGATAGCCTCAAGTCGCTTGGTTGATATTTCTGTTATCGCACGGCCGCGCGGATAGGTGAAATAGGCGTACGCACGTCTTGACGAGCGACCGACGCGGCCTCTCAGCTGATGAAGCTGCGAAAGACCCAGACGGTGTGCGCTGTCAACGATAAGAGTGTTGGCATTTGGAATATCGATTCCCGTTTCGATAATAGTCGTGCTTACGAGAATGTCAATCTCGCCCGCGAGCATCTGCTCCCAGATATCCTCAAGCTCATCTCTCTCCATTCTGCCGTGTGCGACGGTGATTCTTGCCTCGGGAATTGCCCTTGAGAGAGACGCGGCAACTATTTTTATGCTGTCTATATTGTTGTGAAGATAGAAGACCTGACCGCCTCGCCGCATCTCGCGGCGGATAGCCTCCTCGATAATTATATCGTCGTGCTCAAGAACGTAGGTCTGAACGGGAAGTCTGTCTCCCGGAGCGTCGTCAAGAATAGAAATGTCGCGGATACCGCCCATCGCCATATTGAGAGTTCTGGGGATCGGCGTAGCGGTAAGGGTCAGCACGTCCACGTTTCCTGCTATCTGCTTCAGCTTTTCCTTTTGTGCAACGCCGAATCGTTGCTCCTCGTCGATTATAAGCAGTCCTAATTTTGCAAATTCAATGTCCTTTGAAACGAGGCGGTGCGTTCCTATAACTATGTCAACCTCGCCGCGCTTTAATTTTCGGAGGGTCAGCGCCTGCTGCTTCGGGGTTCTGAAGCGCGAGATAAGGTCGATTGAGACGGGGAAGGAACGGAATCGGCTGAGCGCCGTCTGATAATGCTGAAGTGCAAGGATTGTCGTCGGCACGAGAATTGCAACCTGACGTCCGCCAAGCACAGCCTTGAACGCCGCACGCAGAGCGACCTCTGTTTTGCCAAAGCCAACGTCTCCGCAAAGGAGTCTGTCCATAGGTGTGGAGCGCTCCATATCCGCCTTTATATCCTCGATGGCATCGAGCTGACTTGGTGTCTCCTCGTATTCAAATGCCACCTCGAAATCTCTTTGATAATCGTCGTCGGGCGGGAAGGCGATGCCGGGACGTCTCATTCGCTCGGCATAAAGCTTGATAAGCTCCTTCGCCATGTCCTTGACGGCAGCCTTTGCCTTTGATTTTGCTCTGCTCCATTCGCCGCCTCCGAATTTTGAGAGCTTGACAGTGCCGTCCTCGGCCTTTGCACCAATGTATTTTGAAACCATATCAAGTTGCTCGGTCGGCAAGAACAGCTTGTCACTGCCTGCATACTGAATACTTATATAGTCACGGGAAGCACCCGATATCGTTATATTTTCAATGCCGAGATAAATGCCGATGCCATAGCTTTCGTGAACTACGTAATCGCCGACCGAAAGGTCGTTATAGGATAATATTTTTTGAGCGTTATTCTTCTTTTTTGCCTTTCTCGAGGCTGAATTTGACGCCCTCTGACTGCCTATTCTGCCGTCGGGATTGGTTGAGAGCACGGCTAATTTCGGAACGGGCAATTCATAGCCCTGAAGATAGCTCTTCCAATCTGCCAAAACGCTTCCGCGAGGCAGAGTGTCAGCGGTGTAATCGCCCTCGTTGACGGCGGTATAAACGGGAAAATCCTCGTCCGACAAAAGCTCTCGCAGATTCCTTGCCGCCGTTTCATTTTCGCACATTACAACCGTGCGGAAGCCTGCCTTCGCATAGCTCCGAAGGTCCTCACGGAGAAGGTCAAAGTTCTCGGTATAGGTAACCGTGTTTTTTGTTCTGAAGCCGAAAAGACCGCCAAGTCTCTTGCCCGAAACGCCGCCGGCAAAGGAATCGACGTGAAGGGTCACGTTGCTGTCACAAAACTGCTGAAAATAAGAGGTCGGCTTTGAGTATTCGCAGTATTTTCCCGAAACGGTGCCGCTTTCCATAAGCTCCTCAACGGTCTTGTTGGCGTACCACTCGGAGCTCTCAAGCCTGTCGCTTACCGCCGCCGTTCCTCTTATAAAAATCGGACTTCTTTGGCTGAAATAATCAAGAAGACAAACCTTTTCGGGATATATGAGAGAGATATATTTGTCGGCAAAATTAAGGTCGAGTCCGCCGTCAATGGCGCTGATCTCAGATACCATTTCTGCCATTGCACGCTCATCGTGGCTTGTCTTGAACTGATTTGAAACGGCCTTTTTGATCTTCTCTCTTGCGTCCTTCGTTACGATAATTTCACGGGCGGGGGGAAGATCGGCATATTCAATATTTTCTATTATTCTTTGAGATTCTATCTCAAAAACACCCATTCTGTCAATTTCGTCCCCGAAAAGCTCGATTCGAAGGGGGAGATTTTTGCCCGTTTCTCCGTCGAAGGATATATACCTTCCGTGAGGCGGGAAAATATCTATAATACCGCCGCGGACGGCAAACTGACCCGCACCGTCAACGAGCTCTGTGCGGACATATCCCGAGGCGACGAGCCTTGCAATAAAGTCGTCAAGCACAAGTGGCTTGCTTATATCAATTCGTATAGACGAGCTCTGCAGGAAGGCGGGGGGCATCGTATAGCCGAGTGCCGCATCGGGAGTCGTAACGACGGCGTCAAGCTCGCCGTAAAGCAGACCGTAAAGCACGTTAAGCCTCTCGTGCTCATACTCACGGGAGGCGGAAATATTATAAAATGTCAGGTCGCGCGCCATAAAGAAGCCGCATTTGAGACCGAATCGCTCAAGAAGAGCCTTTATTCTTACGGCCTCCTTCTCCTCGGGGCAGACGATGAGAGCAGAGCCGCCTCGCGCCTCTGAAAGATCCTCAAGCAAGGAGACCGAGAGCGCGTCAGCCGCCCCCTCGCAAAGACCGCTTGCAAGGATAGGCAAGGGCTCCCGTGCGGAGAACGCGTCAAACACACAGCGAAGAAGCTGGGGATATTCGTTGTCCCGACGGATAAAATCCGAAAGGATACTGATGTTTTTCATCAAATTACCTCACGCATTTGCGGAATTACAAAGCTGCACGGCGGCGTCAAAATTGTCGCCGAGAATTTTTGCCGTACCCTCGTATGCTACGTCGAAGAGAGAAAAAAGCTTTTCACGGTCATCCTTTGAAAATTCCGAGAGCACCCAATCTGCAAGGTCAAAATCGTGGTGCGGCTTTTCACCGACTCCGATCTTAATTCTCGGAAAGGCGTCGGATGAAAGATGCGCGATAATGCTCTTTATTCCGTTGTGACCGCCGGCACTGCCGTTCCGTCTTACTCTCATTCGTCCGACGGGCAGGCTTATATCGTCGAAAATCACAAGGATATTTTCGGGCGGGATCTTATAGAAGCCCGCCGCCGCCGCAACAGCCTCTCCCGAATTATTCATAAAGGTCTGCGGCTTCATAAGTAAGACTCTTTTGCCGCCGATATTCGCCTCGGCACAAAGAGATTTGTATTTAAGTCTGTCGATTTTTACGTTACACTTTTGCGCAAAATAGTCAAGGGTGAGAAATCCTGCGTTGTGACGCGTCAGAAAATACTTGTCCCCGGGATTTCCGAGCCCTACGATAAGATAAGAAACAGGCTCTGATGCCAAAGCGTCCTTTTTCTCAATTTTTTTGAACAAATCAAATATGTCTGCCATTTTTACTCCATATAATACTCATTGTTATCCTATATTATAACCCGAAACGGGAAATATGTCAAACAAATTTTTGTCAATATTGCATATTTTTATGAAAAAAATTACTATTTATCATAAAAACACTTGACTTGATGCGGTTTTTTGTGTTATAATATTAACCGTCGAAGTGGTTCGGGCTTTTTTGTTGCGCCCAAACTGCGAAAAACCCACAACAGTCGAAAAAATAATATTATAAAATGGAGGAATTTCAAATGGCAAACAAGTATTGCTATCTCTTCTCAGAAGGTAACGCAGACATGCGTGAGCTTCTCGGAGGAAAAGGTGCAAACCTTGCAGAAATGACAAAAATCGGTCTCCCCGTTCCCCAGGGCTTCACAATTACAACTGAGGCCTGCACACAGTACTATGAGGACGGCAAGCAGATCAACCCCTCAATTATGGCTGAAATCGGCGAGTACATCGTAAAGATGGAAGAAATCACAGGCAAGAAGTTCGGCGACCTTGAGAACCCGCTTCTCGTTTCTGTTCGTTCAGGTGCTCGTGCATCAATGCCCGGTATGATGGATACAATCCTCAACCTCGGTCTTAACGAAGAGGTTGTTGAGGTTATCGCAAAGAAGTCGGGTAACGCTCGTTGGGCTTGGGACTGCTACAGAAGATTTATCCAGATGTATTCCGACGTAGTTATGGAAGTTGGTAAGAAGTACTTTGAAGAGCTTATCGACAAGATGAAGGAAGAAAAGGGCGTAACGTTCGACGTTGACCTTACAGCTGACGACCTTAAGGAGCTTGCATCTCAGTTCAAGGCTGAATATAAGGCAAAGATCGGCGCAGACTTCCCCTCAGACCCCAAGGAACAGCTTATGGGTGCTGTTAAGGCAGTGTTCCGTTCTTGGGATAACCCCCGTGCAAACGTTTACCGTCGTGATAACGATATTCCCTATTCTTGGGGTACAGCTGTTAATGTACAGTCAATGGCGTTCGGTAACATGGGTGACGATTGCGGTACAGGCGTTGCATTTACACGTGACCCTGCTACAGGCGAAAAGAAGCTTATGGGTGAGTTCCTTGTAAACGCACAGGGTGAGGACGTTGTTGCAGGTGTTCGTACACCTATGCCTATCGCTCAGATGGAGCAGAAGTTCCCTGAGGCATTCGCACAGTTCCAGGAGGTTTGCAAGACTCTTGAAAACCACTACCGCGATATGCAGGATATGGAATTTACAGTTGAAAACAAGAAGCTTTATATGCTTCAGACACGTAACGGTAAGAGAACAGCTCAGGCTGCTCTTAAGATCGCTTGCGACCTCGTTGACGAGGGAATGAGAAGCGAGCAGGAAGCCGTTCTTATGATCGATCCCCGTAACCTTGACACACTTCTCCATCCTCAGTTCGATGCGAAGGCGCTCAAGGCTGCTACACCTCTCGGCAAGGGTCTTGGAGCATCTCCCGGAGCAGCTTGCGGTCAGGTTGTATTCACAGCTGACGATGCTGAGGCTTGGAAGGCACAGGGCAAGAAGGTTGTTCTTGTTCGTCTCGAGACATCACCTGAGGACATCACAGGTATGAAGGCATCTCAGGGTATCCTCACAGTTCGTGGCGGTATGACATCTCACGCAGCGGTTGTTGCTCGTGGTATGGGTACTTGCTGTGTATCAGGTTGCGGCGACATCAAGATGGATGAAGAAAACAAGAAGTTCGAGCTTGCAGGCAGAACGTTCGTTGAGGGTGACGTAATCTCTATCGACGGTACAACAGGTAACATCTATGGAGAAGCTATCCCCACAGTTGACGCTCAGATCGCAGGTGAGTTCGGTCGTATTATGGCTTGGGCAGACAAGTATCGTAAGCTCAAGGTTAGAACAAACGCAGATACACCTAAGGACGCAAAGAAGGCTCGTGAGCTCGGCGCTGAGGGTATCGGTCTTTGCCGTACAGAGCACATGTTCTTCGAGGCTGACAGAATTGCAGCATTCCGTGAAATGATCTGCTCCGACACAGCTGAGGAAAGAGAAGTTGCTCTTGCAAAGATTCTTCCTTACCAGCAGGCAGACTTTGAGGCTCTTTACGAGGCTCTTGAGGGTTGCCCTGTATGTATCAGATTCCTTGACCCCCCGCTTCACGAATTCGTTCCCACAACAGAAGAGGATATCGCAGCTCTTGCAAAGGCACAGGGCAAGTCTGTTGAGGACATTAAGGCTATCATCGCATCTCTCCACGAGTTCAATCCTATGATGGGTCACCGTGGATGCCGTCTTGCAGTAACATATCCTGAAATTGCAAAGATGCAGACAACAGCAGTTATCCGTGCAGCTATCAACGTTCAGAAGAAGCACTCTGACTGGACAGTTAAGCCCGAGATCATGATTCCTCTCGTAGGCGACGTTAAGGAGCTTAAGTTCGTTAAGAAGGCTGTTGTTGAAACAGCTGACGCTGAAATCGCAGCTGCCGGCGTTAAGCTTGACTATGAGGTTGGTACAATGATCGAAATTCCTCGTGCTTGTCTCACAGCTGACGATATCGCTGCTAACGCAGACTTCTTCTGCTTCGGTACAAATGACCTTACTCAGATGACATACGGCTTCTCACGTGACGATGCAGGTAAGTTCTTGACAGCATACTATGACACAAAGATCTTCGAGAACGATCCTTTCGCAAGACTTGACCAGACCGGTGTTGGTAAGCTTATGAACATGGCAGTTACACTTGGTAGACCCGTTAACAAGGATCTCCACATTGGTATCTGCGGTGAGCACGGTGGTGACCCCACATCTGTTGAGTTCTGCCACAAGGTTGGCCTCGACTATGTATCATGCTCTCCCTTCCGTGTTCCGATTGCACGCCTTGCAGCAGCACAGGCTGCAATTAAGGGTTAATCTAAG